>CAYOYE010000047.1:0-6461 GCA_964408115.1 uncultured Azospirillaceae bacterium | reverse complement strand
TCCAGTTCCAATAAAAAACACAAGAACACATCTGAAAAATAACCAAAATAAAAACGACGTTACCTCAAAATAGCGTCGTTTTTTGTATTTAATTTGGTGCAGTTTTTTTAGATTAAACCATATCTATAGTTTTAGCAGGTTTTCGGCAATATCCTTGCTCAACATATTAACGGCTTTATTTTGGGCAGCAACCAAATCACCGATACTTTCACCTAAAGCCGGAGCTTCAAATTTTACCTGTTTACGCATCAGAGCCTCACCATCGGCATTTTCAATCGTCCACCAAGCGGATAAAACCACTTTTTTGCCCTGATAAGCCATAATTTCATTAATTTCTATCCGCACGTTATACTTCATTTTATCGCTACTGTATTCGGCTCTTTTAACAAAAGAATTAGGCAAATAAGCAATCAAATCATTGGTAACGGCATTTTGTAAAACATACGGCAAATTTTCTCCCCAGCGGTTAAATTCCAAAATATTGATACGATTGCCGTTTTCTTCATAAGTTACCATCTGTTGCCGATTGAGAATATCCGGCGTAACTACCTTTGTAACGGCGATATTAAGTGTTTTGGCGGAAAGAGGAGTTAAGTAGCGGCTGTTAAGCGTGTAAAAATCCGCATTAGGCGAACGCCAACTGCAGGCATTCAGCAGTACAAACGTTAAAATAAGGTATTTTTTCAGCATTATTTTTCCTTTCCTTTCAAAATTGCTTCGGGGTGGCGTTCCAGATAATCTGCCAGATTCTTGATAGCAACGCCAGCCTGTCCCATATCTTGCATAGTTGCCTCAAAACTGTTTATCATACGGCTGGTTTCTTTGGATTTATTATCCAGAAGCGTATCAATTTTTTCGGTAATGCTGACCATATTTTCCAGCAGTGGCGGTAGGTTATCATCCAGTTTTTGCAACAAATCACCCAGCTGAATCATATTTTCCCTAAACGGTATTTCCTGTAAATCGCGCGAAATCATCCCGATAGATGAAATCATTGTCGGAATTTCCATATATTCGCCGGTACCCTGAAATACGGCCGGTGTATTCGGCGCTATATCCAGCTCAATCATTAACTGACCGGTTAGATAGTTAGAGCTGATAAGGCGGGCGCGCAAACCTTTTTTTACTAATTCTTTTAGTAGCTTATCTCCCGAAATTTGTTGATTTTTCTTTAGCTGAAAGGTATTTTTTTCTCTAAATGACACAAAAACCGGCATTTTAAAAGTGGCGTCTTTTACATCTGTTAATAAGCGTATTTTAACAACCTTACCGACTTCAACGCCTTTGAAAACCACAGACGAACCAACGTTTAGCCCTTGTATGGATTCTTCAAAGTACATCACTACATATTGAGAATCATCATGGCTGAAATGCTTTTCGGCATAATAAAAAATGATGCCCCCTAAACAAAGCAAGCCTAAAAAAACAAACATTCCAACGGCCTTATATGATTTATTTTGTTGCATTTAAGTTTTCTCCTCCTCTGGTTAAAAACAGATGAACTTCTTTATTTGGCGGATTATTAAGTAATTCTTTCGGGTTACCGCGCGCCGTAATTTTTTTGCGGCCGGCATCAAGAAAAACCGAATTTGTCCCGATAGCAAAGATAGAACTTAATTCATGCGTAACTATGACGATGGTTGTGCCTAAACTCCGATTAAGTTCTAAAATCAAATCATCTAAAATATGGGAGCTAATCGGATCAAGTCCGGCGGACGGTTCATCAAAATAAACAATTTCCGGATCAAGCGCCAGTGCTCGTGCAAGTCCGGCACGCTTTTTCATTCCGCCGCTGATTTCTGCCGGATAGTAGTCATCAAATCCGGCAAGCCCGACCAACGCTAACTTTAAGCCGGCTAATTCGCGTATTTCGGCCGGTGAATAATTGGTATATTGTTGCAAAGGTAAAGCAATATTTTCTGCCAGCGTCATAGAACTGAACAATGCGCCTCCTTGATATAATATGCCGGAATTACGCCGTATTTTTTGTATATCCTCGCTATTTGCCGAAGTTATATCCGTTCCGTTGATAATAACTTTGCCGTCTAACGGAGGCAATAGACCGGTTAAAACGCGCAACAGTGTGCTTTTACCGCAACCGCTTCCGCCCATAATTATGAAAATATCGCCCTTATTTACCTGAAAATCCGCATTTTGCAATAAGATGTTATTTTCGTAACCTATAGTCAGATTTTGTGCCGTAATTTTGCTTGTTGCACTCATATTCCCAGCTCCAAACAAACCAGAGTTATTATGCCGGTTGCCACAATCATTAAAACAATGGAATAAACAACCGAACGCGTTGTGGCAATACCAACGCTGTCGGCATTGCGACCACAGTTCAGCCCTTGATAGCAGCCACATAGAGCAATAATAAAACCAAAGCAAACGCCATGAAAAATACCGACTAAAAAGTTGCTTAAATTAAAAGCATTAAAGGCATATTTCCAATATTCCGTATAGGGCAGATTCATCATAAATATTCCGATAAATGCGCCACCTAACATTCCGGCGAAATCTGCCAACATAGTTAAAACAGGCATAGCCGATAACAGAGCCAAGAGGCGCGGTAATACTAAAAAGTCTGTTCGCGACAATCCCATGGTTTTTAGGGCATCTAATTCTTCATTCACCTGCATGGTACCGATTGTTGCAGCGTATGCCGAACCTGTACGACCGGCCATAATAACCCCGACCATAATTGCGCCCATAATCCTGCACATACCGATAGTAACCAAACTTGCCACATATATCTGTGCCCCAAATTCTTTTAGTTGTACCGCACCGACAAACGCCAAAATAAGCCCGACCAAAAAACTCACCAAAGATACGATACCTAATGCCTTTGGACCGCAATCATTTAGCGCGCTTAAAAAATCCGTCTGTCGCATAATAGATTTACCGCGGCAGAAGCGCCCGAAAGAAAGTAGAACTTTTTTGCTGAAAGTTAGGGCGTTAGCAAGGATTTGCCACATATTAACACAGGATTTACCGAAGCTTTCAAAAAAGTCATTCGTTACGGTTAAGCGCTGTGGTTGCTTAGGATTTACGGCAAATGCCAGATTAATCATATTTTGCAAATTTGTCGGTAAATCTCCGATATGATAGGCAATATGGCGTTCTTTTGCCGCTTTTATGCCGTTAAATATAAGCAACAGCAAGGTAGAATCCCAGAGCTTTAGTCCGTTATCCAGAAAAGATAGCGTCTTTATATCGTCACTTTTTAAATACGAGAAAAGAGCCGTTAAAGACTCTTCACTCTGATATTGCAATATGTTACCTTCTAAAATAACATTTAAGGTATTGACCGATTTTTCAATTTTTACCTTTGCCGTATTTTTATTTGCTTGCACTTTCTTCCTCTTCAGCCGGTTCGGTTAATTCGGTTAATTCGGTTAATTCGGTTATATCCTGTTCATCAAGTTCTTGTGCCGGTATGGCATAGTCCCCGTTAAACCAGCGACCTAAATCAATATCGGCACA
Organism: uncultured Azospirillaceae bacterium; assembly: GCA_964408115.1. Lineage (GTDB taxonomy): Bacteria > Pseudomonadota > Alphaproteobacteria > RF32 > CAG-239 > RUG410. Next base: position 2,978 of record CAYOYE010000047.1, on the reverse strand, counting down.
TCTTTTTGAGCAAAACGGTGCATATTTTTCGTCTGCCGTTTCTTTATGACAAATCGGGCATTTATGCACTTTTATTTCGGTCATGGTTCAACTCTTCCGGTTCCGGAACAGGTAGGACATTCTACCGTATAAAGCTCACGCAAACTAGGTCTACGACGTTGACGTAAAATTTCTACGTTTCCGGCGCGGCTTAATCCTAAAACCCGACTATGGCAAGCATCATCAGCCAGTTCTTCTTCCAGTGTTTCCATAACCCGTTTCATAAAACGGTATTCGGTAGAGCCGGCAAAGTCTATAATGATTTTTCCTGCCAGATTGCGCAAACGAATTTGCCTTGCAATTTCTTTAGCCGCCTCAATGTTTAGTTCATCTAAACTGCCGTTGCCGTGCAAATTACCGCTGTCAACATCAATGGCAACCAGAGCCTTGGTTTCTTCAATATGCAAACGCCCGCCGTTTTTCAGCTTTACACTACGCTCCAAAGCCTCAACAATGGCATCATCAACCCCATATTTTTCAAAGGCTTCTTTTTGTAAAGTAACCGTACCGCCAAAACATTCCTTAACTGCTGCTTCGGTTTTGTGCGAATCAACCACAACTTCCTGCAACGTATCTCTATAGCGGCGGATATATTCAAAAAGCGGATTCTCTTTCGCCGAGAGTAGGGCGGGTGCAGTTGCCGTACGGGCTTTTTTGCGGATATTTTCATAAGATTCGCGCAAAGCAGACATTTCATCTATTATCTGTTGTTCGCTTGCTTCTACCGACATTGTCCGCAAAATCCACCCCTCTTGTCCAACCGAGTGTTCTTTGACCAGCTTTTTATATGTATCTACCTTTTCAATATTTTCAATCTTGCGAGATGCTTCAATATCAAATTTAAACGGACAATATACCAAACAAGAGCCGGCCAGTTGAATATTGCGAACGACTTTTGCTCCTTTTTCGGCGCGCTTTTCTTGTGTAACCTGCACAACTATGCTTTGCCCCTCGTTGAGGTTAGCCTCTTTGAGAGCCGGTTCGGCTGCGCTTAAAAAAGCCTCACGCCCATCGCCGATATTGACCATAAAACCGGTTTTATCATTAGCCAAATTTACTTTTTTAGCTATTTTACCGAGATATACATTTCCCTCTATGGCCCGATTTTCGTCATAAATATCTATTTCCATCAGTCCGGTATTGTCAAAAATGGCGATTCCGGCAGATTCTTCGTTACAATCATAAACTATTTTTTCGGCTTTCATCTGATATTTTCTCCTTTTAACAAATTTAGTGTTTCGTACAGCGGCAGTCCGACTACACCGGAGTATGAACCAAGCATTTTGGTAACATATCCGGCAAGCAAGCCTTCTACCTTATAGCCGCAAACACCAACCCATTCATTGCTTGCAACATAATCATTTATTTCTTCATCGGAAAGAGATTTCATTGCAATTTTTGTGGTAACCGTACGCTGTGATACTTTGCCGTTTTTATTAATCAGGCATACCGAGCTTATCACCCGATGTGTTTTTCCGGATAACATTTTCATAATCTGCAGTTGCTCCGCGGCATCTTTAGCTTTATGCAAAATTCTTTTGCCGACTACAACCGTTGTATCACATGCCAAAATATTTTCATTAGGACAAAGCTCTGCCACTCTTTTTGCTTTAGAAAGAGCCATACGCCGTACATACGGCAGCGGATCTTCGTGCGGTAGACAATCTTCATTTATATCGGCCGGATGTATAGCTTTCGGCTCATAAGCTATCTGCCGTAACAAAGCAATCCGCTGCGGCGAAGATGAAGCTAAAATAAAGTCTTTATTTTCCATAACAATCACACAAAATCAGTTTTCGTCATCGTATGTTTTTTCCATACGTTCATGACGTTCTTGCGCTTCTATGGACAGGGTAGCAACCGGACGGGCATCTAATCTGTCAATACCGATAGGCTCGCCGGTTTCTTCGCAATAACCGTACGAACCGTCTTCAATTCGCTCTAACGCTTCATCAATTTTGGCAATTAGTTTTCTTATTCTGTCTTTAGTGCGTAAGTCCAATGATTTATCGGTTTCCAGCGAAGCTCTGTCAATTTCATCGGGCTGATTTAAACCGCCCTGACGCAAATCTTCCAACGTATCAACCGATTGTGAAACAATGGATTTCTTCCAATTTTCCAACTTTTGCCGAAAATATTCCAACTGCATATCGTTCATATATTCTTCATCGGCAGATGGTTTGTAATCCGGTGGTAGTACAATAGATGTAGGCATAGATGTATCTCCCTTATATTTATTTATTTTAACTAAACTAGCAGTATCGGAACATAACTGCAAGATATATTACAAATTAATCACAACAACTAATTAAACGTCCAGGTAATGCTGTTACTTGCCTGATCGCATAGTCCGTTATCAGTTACTCCGGCAGCAATGGCGCGGGTAACCGGTAATGCATTGTCTGATGATCCGGAATAAACCGGCCAATATAATGTATCATGTGTGTTTATTTGTATTGAATACAAATCGGCAAATCTGTCCTTGCTCCAATCTTTAACTGCCAGTTCTATACATTGATTGCGTTCCAGTTTTGTAAAGGTAAAAGAAAACTTGTTATTGCTTGCGGATACTTCAACTACTCCACCGAAAGCATGATATATTTTGTGCCCGTTATGTCTGAATGAAGTAGGAATAAATTTTAAGCCTTCCGCTTTTTTAACGTCAGATAATGAGGCGTCACCGTTGATCATATTGACAACTTCATCATAGTTCACGTCAATGGCACCGGCTTTGGAAATTGCACCGGCCAGCTCGGTTACCTGCAATGTGGCTTTACTCATTTTATAATCGCTATAGGCGTTGGTTACCATTTTTCCGATTGAAGCGGTTATCACCATAAGTACGGAAATGTAGCCGATTACTTCAACCATTGAACGCCCTGCATCTTCTCTATAACGCATTTTATCTTCCTTTTCGTTTATAATTTACAACATACTGT
>CAYOYE010000046.1:0-6485 GCA_964408115.1 uncultured Azospirillaceae bacterium | reverse complement strand
AAAGTTTGAAGTAATCGGTTGTTCAATAATTTCACCGGACGGTTTAGCCATCAAACCACGCATACCTGCCAACTGACGCATTTGAGCCGCAGAACCACGCGCTCCGGAGTCAGCCATCATAAATACGGAGTTATAATAACCATGATCGGCTTTAGAAATATTTTTCATCATCTCATCGGCAACTTTATCCGTACAGGCAGCCCAAATATCAACAACTTTGTTATATTTTTCACCCTTGGTGATTAAACCGTTTTGATATTGTTGTTCAAACTCTTTAACCTGTGCAGAAGTTTCGGCAATTAATTTCTCTTTGGCTTCCGGCACAATCAAGTCATCTTTACCAAACGAAATACCGGACTTACAAGCATAGGTATAACCCAAAGTCATAATTCTGTCTACCATAATGCAGGTTTCTTTACCGCCGCAAACACGATAAACTTCATCAATTATCTGTGAAATTTGTTTTTTCTTCATCAAGCGGTTAACCAGCGCAAAAGGTACACCTTCATGCTTTGGCAAAACTTCGGAAATAATCAAACGTCCCGGAGTTGTATCTACAATACCATGGTGGAATTTGCCGTCATCTCCGACATAATCCATACGGCATTTGATTTTGGCATGCAAATCAACGGCTTTAGCATTCAGAGCCAGCATACATTCTTCCGGAGAAGCATAAATGCTGCCCTCACCTATCATATCTTCCGCTTCGTATGAGAGGTAATAAATACCCAATACCATATCTTGTGACGGTACGATAATAGGTTTACCGGAGGCCGGCGACAAAATGTTGTTAGACGACATCATCAAAACGCGAGCTTCTAATTGTGCTTCAATAGACAAAGGTACATGTACTGCCATTTGGTCACCGTCAAAGTCCGCATTGAACGCCGTACAAGCCAGTGGGTGCAAGTGAATTGCCTTACCCTCTACCAAAACCGGTTCATAGGCTTGAATACCAAGTCTGTGCAAGGTTGGTGCGCGGTTTAACAATACCGGATGTTCGCGAATTACCTCTTCCAAAATATCCCATACTTCCGGACGTTCTTTTTCTACCATACGCTTTGCAGCCTTAATTGTCGTAGCCAGACCATAGAGTTCCAATTTGGCATAAACAAACGGCTTAAACAATTCAAGCGCCATTTTCTTCGGCAAACCGCATTGGTGCATTTTCAGTTCCGGACCTACGGTAATAACCGAACGACCGGAATAGTCAACACGTTTACCCAACAGGTTTTGACGGAAACGACCTTGTTTACCTTTCAACATATCCGACAACGACTTCAACGGACGTTTGCTAGTACCCGTAATGGCACGACCGCGGCGACCGTTATCAAACAAGGCATCAACGGATTCCTGCAGCATTCTCTTTTCGTTACGGATAATAATATCCGGAGCATGCAACTCAATTAATCGTTTCAAACGATTGTTACGGTTAATAACACGACGATACAAATCGTTCAAATCAGATGTGGCAAAACGACCGCCGTCAAGTGGTACTAACGGACGCAAATCAGGCGGAATTACCGGCAAAACAGTCAGTATCATCCACTCCGGTTTGGTGTTGGAATCAATAAATGCCTCTACCAATTTCAAACGTTTTACCAGATTTTTGCGTTTTGCTTCAGAAGTAGTTTCCTTCAATTCGGCACGCATAGCGGCTTTTTCGGCTTCCAAATCTATGTTAGCCAAAATTTCGCGCAATGCTTCAGCACCGATACCGGCTCTAAACGAATCTTCGCCATATTTATCAATAGCTTCCTGATATTCGTCTTCATTTAACAACTGATTGATTTTCAAATCGGTCAAGCCCGGTTCAATCACAATATAGCTTTCAAAATACAATACCCGTTCCAATGCTTTCATCTGTATTCCGGTTAAAACGGAAATACGGGAAGGCAACGATTTCAAAAACCAAATATGTGCTACCGGAGCAGCCAGTTCAATATGCCCCATTCTTTCGCGACGAACTTTAGACAACGTAACTTCAACACCGCATTTTTCGCAAACGATACCGCGATATTTCATACGTTTATATTTTCCGCACAAGCATTCATAATCTTTCACCGGACCAAAAATGCGGGCGCAGAACAAACCGTCTTTTTCCGGCTTAAAAGTTCTGTAGTTAATGGTTTCCGGCTTTTTTACTTCACCGTATGACCACGAACGAATTTGCTCAGGAGAAGCAATAGAAATTTTGATTTCGTCAAAATTTTCTGACGCCTCTTGCGGCTGACCATACATATTCATTATTTCATTATTCATCTATTATATCTCCTCAGACTAGGCTTCTTCATTCAACATTTCAATATTCAGACATAAAGATTTGATTTCTTTAACCAAAACGTTAAAGGATTCCGGAACACCGGTATCAAAGCTGTCTTCACCGCGAACAATGGCTTCATAAACTTTTGTTCTGCCGGCAACGTCATCGGATTTAATAGTGAGCATTTCCTGCAAGGTATAAGCAGCACCGTATGCCTGCAATGCCCAAACTTCCATTTCACCAAAACGTTGTCCGCCGAACTGAGCCTTACCACCCAACGGCTGTTGAGTAACCAAACCATACGGTCCGACCGAACGTGCGTGCATTTTTTCATCAACAATGTGGTGCAATTTAATCATATACATAACACCGACTGTTACCTTACGGTCAAATTTTTCACCGGTACGTCCGTCATACAGATCAATCTGTCCGGAAGTCGGCAAATCAGCCATAGCCAGCATACGGTTAATATCATCACCGCTTGCGCCGTCAAATACCGGAGTAGCCATCGGCACACCTTTTTTCAAGTTGGAAATCATTTCCAGCTTTTCGGCTTCATTCAACGTTGCAACATCACGATTATATTGTTTTTCGCCGTAAATTTCTTTCAGACGGGCATTCAGCTCCTCTGCAGTTTTTTCACCGCGTTTATATTGCTCGCACATCTCATTAAGTTGCGCACCTAATTCTTTTGCTGCCCACCCGAGGTGAGTTTCCAAAATTTGTCCTACGTTCATACGCGAAGGCACGCCCAACGGGTTTAGCACAACATCTACCGGCGTACCGTCTTCGGTATAAGGCATATCGGCTAACGGCAATACGCGTGAAACCGTACCTTTGTTACCATGACGACCGGCCATTTTATCACCGGTTTGCATTTTTCTCTTGGTGGCAATAAACACCTTAACCATTTTCAAAACGCCCGGCAACAAATCATCACCGCGTTGTACTTTTTCAACTTTATTTTCAAAACGCTTTTGGATATTTTCCATACGGGCATCAAAAGCAGCCGAAAATTCTTCAATTTTAGCCATTACGTCTTCGTCTTTAACAACGATTTTACGCCATTGAGCAGACGGAATGTTATCTAAAATTTCTTTAGTCAAAGTAGCATTTTTAGCAATACCCTTCGGTGCATCAACAATAACCTGACCATCCAGCATTGATTTCAGACGAGCTTCATAGCTTCTTCTTATAATAGCCATTTCATCATCACGATCTTTTGCCAGCGTAGAAATTTCTTCCTGTTCTATTGCCAAAGCACGTTCATCTTTTTCAACACCGCGACGTGAGAAAATATGAACATCAACAACAATACCGTCAATCCCCGGTTGGGCTCTTAATGACGTATCACGAACATCACTTGCTTTTTCACCGAAAATAGCGCGTAACAGTTTTTCTTCCGGAGTTACCAACGATTCACCTTTCGGTGTAACTTTACCTACCAGAATATCACCTGCTTTAACGTGTGCGCCGACATAAACGATACCTGCTTCATCCAAATTGCGCAAAGCATCTTCACCAACGTTTGGAATATCACGCGTAATTTCTTCCTGTCCGAGTTTTGTATCACGCGCCATAACTTCAAATTCTTCAATATGCAAAGAAGTCAGTACATCATCACGCGAAATTCTCTCTGACAACAAAATAGCATCTTCGTAGTTCAAACCGTTCCAAGGCATAAATGCTACCAACAGGTTTTTACCCAAAGCCAACTCGCCGAGATTTGTACATGGACCGTCAGCAATAATGTCGCCTTTTTTAACTTCATCCCCAACCTTAACCAGCGGAACCTGATTGATACAGGTATTTTGGTTAGAACGGCGGAATTTTGACAATTTATAAATTTCTACACCGACATCGTGTGTATCACTGTCATGCGAACGAATAACAATACGGTTAGCATCAACCGCATCAACTACACCGTCATATTTAGCCACCAACGTAGCACCGGAATCTTTGGCAACTGTTGCTTCAATACCGGTACCGACCAGCGGAGCTTCCGAACGCAACAAAGGCACACCTTGACGTTGCATGTTTGAACCCATCAACGCGCGGTTAGCATCATCGTTTTCCAAGAACGGAATCAAGGCAGCAGCCACCGAAACCAACTGTTTTGGTGAAACGTCAATGTAGTTAATGTTTTCCGGCTTATCAAATTCTACTTCACCACCGCGGCGACAAGTGATCAAATCATTTTCAAAATGTCCGTCTTCGGTAACTTTTGCGTTAGCTTCGGCAATAACAACCTTGCCCTCGTCATCAGCCGACAGATAAACGACTTCGGAAGTAACGATACCGTTAATAACCTTACGATACGGACATTCAATAAAACCGTATTTATTTACGCGAGCGTATGTAGAAAGCGAGTTAATCAAACCGATGTTCGGACCTTCCGGAGATTCAATCGGGCAGATACGTCCATAGTGTGTCGGGTGTACATCGCGCACTTCAAAACCTGCTCTATCACGACTTAAACCGCCAGGGCCTAATGCCGAAAGACGGCGTTTGTGTGTAATTTCCGACAGCGGATTGTTCTGATCCATAAATTGTGACAACTGGGAAGAACCGAAAAATTCTCTAATAACCGAAGCAATCGGTTTAGCATTTACCAAATCCTGCGGTTTTACGTTGTTCAAAACTTCGGCACTCATCTTTTCTCTAATGGCGCGTTCCATTCTTAACAAGCCCATACGATATTGATTTTCCATCAATTCGCCGACAGAACGAACACGACGGTTACCAAGGTGATCAATATCATCAACTTCGCCCTTACCGTCACGAATGGCTACCAACTTTTTCACAATACGCAAAATATCGTCTTTACGCAAAACGCGCATCGTATCCGGAGCTTCATCAAATGAAATATCCAAAGAGGCATTCATTTTTACCCGACCTACGGCCGACAAATCATAGCGTTCGGAATCAAAGAACAGTTGCTTAAACAAAGCATCGGCTGCTTCATACGTTGCCGGTTCACCCGGACGCATAACTTTATAAATATCAAACAATGCTTCCTGACGATTGTTTGTTTTATCGGCAGCTAAAGTATTACGAATATAAGGACCGACATTCAAACCGTCAATATAAAGTGTTTCAATCGTCTTAATTTTGTTCTCTGCCAACTTATCCATCAATTCTTCATTGATTTCGGCACCGGCTTCGGCAATAACCTCACCTGTTTTAGCAACAACAATATCTTTAGCAATAAATTTGCCGTACATCAAATCTTTGGTAACGACAAAATATTCCAAACCCTCATCTGCCAGTTTTTGTGCGCTTCTGGCCGTCAGTTTTTTACCGGCATCCCAAACGGTTTCACCGTTAGCGGCATTAACCAACGCAAAGTCAAACTTAACGCCACGCATACGAGCCGGCTCAAACTTCATTTTCCAGGATTTTTTATCGGCAGTATAAGTTTCGGTATCATAGAAGTAATTTAAAATTTCTTCTTTGCTCATACCTTTTATATCTTCAAGCGCAATAGTTTTACCTTCTTTGGCCAACTCGGCAACTTTTTCTTCCGTTTCTTTAGAATATAAAGAATAGAAAATAGAAGTTACAGGTATCTTACGCCGGCGGTCAATACGAGCCGAAACCAAATCTTTGGCATCAAACTCAAAATCCAACCAAGAGCCGCGATAAGGTATTATGCGTGCCGAAAACAGTTTTTTACCGGAAGAAATCGTCTTTCCGCCGTCGCTGTCAAAAAATACGCCCGGAGAGCGGTGCATTTGCGAAACAACGACACGTTCCGTTCCGTTAAAGATAAACGTACCTTTATCGGTCATCAACGGAATATCGCCCATATAAACGTCTTGCTCTTTAATATCGTGAATAGAACGTGCACCGGTTGTTTCATCAACATCCCAAACAACCAAACGCAAAGTAGCTCTAATCGGAGCCGCATAAGTCATATCGCGTTTGATACATTCTTCTTCATCATATTTAGGTTCTTCCAAAACGTATTTAACAAATTCCAACTCACCCGTACCCGAAAAATCGCTAATCGGGAAAATGGATTTGAAAACTTCTTCCAAACCAAACTCACAGTGGTCGCCGTTTGCATCCACATTATTAATAAAGCTGGAATATGAGCCGGTTTGAACGTCAATTAAATTCGGCATTTCCGAAACTGCTTCGATTCGGCCGAAATTTTTTCTTACACGCTTTCTGCCCGTATAAGAGTTTGCCATGTGTTCTTTCCTTCTAATATATTGAT
>CAYOYE010000045.1:0-6663 GCA_964408115.1 uncultured Azospirillaceae bacterium | reverse complement strand
CGTAACCTTTACCGACTCTGATAACAAACAGAAAATCTATTGTTATGCTAAAGGCGAGCAAACTAAAGGCGAGCAAACAATAAATTGCAATACGACTTGTGCGGATATAGGTGATGGTTGGTTCTCTAAGGACTCTACTAAATATGCCTCTTTGTGTGAAGGACATACAACTCGTTGTACTGAAAAGACCGAAAATTCTTGCTCTTGCGCATATAAAAATGTTTGTGTATTAGCAACATTTATGCCTGTCGGAGATGTTTATACTGATGATAATGGTGAGGCTGGTACAGTGGATATTACGCAGGTATTTGCCAGCGCAGCCGACAAAGACGATAATAAACAAAGTGTGTCGCTAGGTAGTGAGAATACACAAATTGAGATTTGTTTTAAGGAAAATGAAATTGAAGAAATTAGTTCTGACGATGAGGAAGAGAGAAAATCTATATTGAAAGACAGAACGGACTCTGTTGTGGAATTTGACTTTAATTTTGCACAGAATGATGAAACGACAGAGTATAATTATCTTATGGGAGATTCCGTAAAGATGATAAGGTTAGCTAATTTTAACGGAACGATTCAATATGGTACAGTTTATAATGAAGATAGTACTGATGTAGCTGGATTGGGTGACGATAAAAATATAGAATATAAAGCAATATATACAAAATCAAGTGCAGATAGTGATTCGGTTGATTGTGATAATATTGAAAGAGAACATAAATGTATATTCTATATTGCTGACTGCAAGAAGAGTTCTAGTAAGGATGTTAATGTTGAGTTTCATAGTGGTACCCCTACCAATTTGAAACAAGATAGTGATTACCTTACATCTCAGGATGATTGGTATTATTCTAAAACGGAATATTGTTTGAATACTAAGCGATATTTACGAAATGGTTGTTCCACAGCTGAAGGAGGTCTTACTGAATTGACGCTAATGACAGAGAATGCAGAAGCAGGTTCTTATTATAAAGAAGCATATAATACTGCATATAAAAAATATAAAAAATTATTTGATAATAATCACGATATTGAAGGATATTATGTATGTGGAGAATTACCAAAAGACGGTACACTATATATTTCAACAAAAGATTATACTCTAAAAGTTCCTGGTATTTTGAACGGTATGAGTACGACAACAGCATTTGAGCCTCAAAATATGGCAAATGATGCGTATGCTTCAGAAAGGTATCAATTCAAAGGATCTTCATCTATTAAGGATAATGGTATTGGTTATGCAGGGTATGCTTCAGTAGATCAGAACGCAGTTTCTTACGGTGGTTATAAATTTATAAAATATGACACAAAACCAGAACAGGATAAGAGCAGTTTTAGTTCCGGTGATGGCGCAGTGACATATACCGTCGGTGATTACGTTATGTCAGATCGGATATTTGAATTTTATAATGATGACACTGTATACGCTGAAGATTATAATAATTATATAAAATCAGATACTTTTATCTTCCAGCCGGAAGATGTTAGTGTGCTGTCAACTGAAGCTGATTTTGCAAGCTGTAATTGTGATGGAGTATCCTGTGACAATAGTACCGTATCTAAGTACAAGTGTGCTTCTACAGATGATGCCGGAAAGGATATAACAATAAGAAACTTTATTATTAGAGATACGGCATATCCGTATGCAACAGCTATGGTTAGCAAAACAGTAGCTGCAACATGTAGTAGTCAATCAATTTGTAATAGTAGAAGTGAGGTAATTTCGGCAATTTGCAATGTTGAATTAAGCCGCCCGTTATATAAATGGGAAAATGATAATGATAATAATGCCCGTTACCCTTGTCCAATGTCTTATCAAGTATGTGATAGCGGCAGCTGGAATCAGGATACATACGAGGCATCATGTGATCCGGCTGTGGTTAAGGATATGTCAGCACAATTTACACGTGGACTTATGGCGACTACGACTTATTATGTAGGAGAAGATGGTAGCGAAACATCTTTTGTGAAAAATGCCTATGGAACAGGTATGAAGAGTACTGTACGATATTATGAAGGCGGTATCCGTGACGGATATATTATGCGTGAGGTTGTATCTAACACAGAGAATAATTCTAGTACTTGCAGAGAGATTCCTGGAGCAACGGAAGTTTGTCCTGATTCCCTAAAATTTGCTTTTTCGTTTGATGTGGATACCCTAAGCAAGCTGATAAATGGCAACGGTAACAATGATGAATATGCCGTCAATGGAATTGTAGTTGATACAATGTCTGATGGTGTAAATCAATCCGATTTATCTACTACTAATATGTATTGTTATAGTGTTGATAATGATGGTAACATAATTGGTGATATTAATACAGGAGTGCGAGTAGGACAGAATGATTATGAATACACGACTACAACTTCCGATGCAGCTACCGTAAAAGCAGCCACGGATTATTATGGAACAGTTCCGGCGGATGACTATGACTATGATGATGGGTCTACAGTAATGTCTACATGTGTTGTCGTTGCTCAGCGTATAAAAAACTAGCACCTGCCCATACAAACAAAAAACCTGTGGAATAAAACCACAGGTTTTTGTTTGGGTATTGGAAATTCAGACTGCAGAAATGTACATTATCTATAATATATTTATGTGCGCGGTTTAGGGGCATTATCTATAATATATTTATGTGTGCTGTTTAGAGGCATTATCTATGCGTATTTATCGTTGTTTAGGCGGTTGATACGTTGATGAAAAAAATCGGCTAAATAAGGTTACCGTTGTTGAGATGGAGAAAACAGGCGGAATCGCGCAAAACGGAAAAATCCTGTACTTCGGTTGAGGTAATCCAGGCTTGAATATGCAGATTACGGATTTTTGCCAATAAGGCATCACGTTTGCTGTCATCCAGATGTGTCGTAACTTCATCTAATAAGAGAATCGGGGCAAACCCCTTATCCAAAATCTGACACTTGGTTTGTGCTAGGATTATGCTGACCAGTAAGGCCTTTTGCTCGCCGGTGGAACATAGTTCGGCAGGCATATTCTTTTTTTGATAATAAACCCGAAAATCCGTACGATTAATGCCGTCTACCGAGTCGTTGTATAAAACGTTGCGTCTTTGAGTGCGTAGGCCGGCAGCGTAAAAGTCTTCTACCTTTATCGCCGGCTGCGAATCCAACATCTTTTCAATAGTCCCGTCCAGCTCCAGCCGAACATTCGGAAATATATCGTCCGGCTCGTGGGCAATAAAGGTGTTTAGTCGGGCTATCTGCTCACGTCGCGCCGCCGCAATCGCAACACCGAGCGAGGCCATATCCGCCTCTAGGGATTGTAACCACAGCTCATCGGTTTGACCCGATTTCAAAATCTGATACCATTGGCGGTATAAATGCTCAAAATTGGCTGTGCGTTTGGCATGCTCTAAATCAAACGCATAAACCAAACGATCTAAAAAACTGCGGCGCGGTTGCGCACCCCCTAAAAACAGACGGTCCATTTGCGGAGTTACCCATATAGCGGAAATGTATTTGCCAAGTTCCGCCTGCTGGGCTATCTTTTGCTGATTTATGCGCACAATACGGCGTTCAAAACTGTGAAACTCATCGTCTTCGCCATCTTCACGACTCATTCTTTGGGCGGACGTACCGATAGTGTATTCTTCGCCGTTTTTCAAAATGTCGGCAGCCACATACCAGCCGTCGGCAAAAGCAGGCGAATCGGCTTCGGATAAGTCGCGAATCCGCTTAATATCACTTAGGCGTGCGCTTCGTAAACCGCGTCCGGGGGTCAAAAATGAAATCGCCTCTAAAATATTGGTCTTGCCGGAGCCGTTTTCTCCCGTAATGATTATCGGCGCAATCTCGGCTTCTATGCGCAAACTTTTGTAATTTCTAAAGTCAGATAAAGTCAGGCGCGTAACACCTGACTTTTCTTTTGTAATTTCCTGTAACTTTGACGTTAAATCAGGCATTAAACTCTCATCGGCATCAGAACATATATTGCACCGGCATCCGATGTATCGTGTATAACCGATGGAGAAGAGCCGTCACTAAAGCTAAAGCGTGCCGTATCGCCCTTAATCTCGGATAATATATCCAACAAATAACGGAAGTTGTAGCCGATTTCCAACGATTCATTATCATAAACGGCTTCCATTTCTTCAATGGCGCTGCCCATATCCGGACTGGATGTGGTAATAATAACGTGGTTTTTGTTGGCAATCAGCTTAATTGCGCGTGTGCGCTCGGCAACAACCGAGACACGATCTACCGCCGTTGCCAGACCTTTTACGCTTAATTCCAAAATTTTGTCGTTGCCTGTCGGGATAACACGCTCATAGTCAGGATATGTGCCGTCAATTAATTTAGATGCCAGCGTAATGTCTTCAAGCGTAAAACGAACTTTGCTGTCAGATAAGGAAATTTGCACGTTATCAACATTGGAGTCGTCTAACAGTTTGCGTATTTCACTAACCGTCTTACGCGGCAAAATTACGCCTTCCATATTTTCCGCCCCTTCCGGTAACGGTGTTTCAACACAGGCCAAACGGTGGCCATCGGTAGCCACAATGCGTAATACTTTGGTTTCACCCTCGTTTTTCGGGTGCATATAAAGACCGTTCAGATAATAACGTGTTTCTTCGGTAGAGGCGGCAAACTGCGTGCGGTCTATTACGTCTTTCAGCTCCTCGCGGTTAATTGTAAAGTTGGTCGGTAGCGAATCGGCGGAAATAACCGGAAAATCCTCTACTCCGATAGTGGAAAGCGAAAACTTTGACCGCCCCGAGGCAATTGTCAGCTGGTCTTTGTCATCAGGGTAAATCAAATCTACATCCGAGCCGTCAGACAGTTTGCGGACAATGTCATAAAGCATGTGTGCCGGTGCAGTGATTGCGCCGTTTTCCAAAATTTTAGCGTCTACAACTTCCGTAATTTCCGTATCCATATCGGTGGCCTTAAAGCTAATACCGTTGCCGTCTGCTTCAATGCGTACGTTTGATAATACCGGAACCGTATTTCTCTTTTCTACAATGTTCTGGACATGGCCTAAAGTTTTTAACAAAACTGCTCTTTCTATTGTAAACTTCATTTTCTTTCTACCAACTCAAAATTTTTTATACATAAAAACGACCCATCGTTCTATTTCTGTTGTCAGGATAACAAAAAGTTATACAAAGCAGAAGATAAAATAATGAGTCGTCAACAAGTTTTTTATATTTAGTTCTCTAAGGCGTGGCGTAAGTCTTTTATGCTCTCCGAAAGAGAATTATCTTCAACCATCAGTTCTTCTACCTTGCGGACGGCGTGCATTACCGTAGTGTGATCACGATCAAATTTACGGCCGATTTCCGGTAAAGAACGCGAAGTCAACTGCTTGGCCAGATACATGGCTATTTGACGCGGGCGGGCAACGTTGCGCGCACGACGTGATGACTGCATTTCCTTAACCGAAATACTGAAGTATTCGGCAACTTTTTTCTGGATTTCGTCTATGGTCGTTTTACGGTCAATAGAACGCAACATATCTTTTAAGATGTCTTGTGTCATATCAAGGGTGATTTCCTGATAAGATGACATCTGGGAGCGCATGGCTATGCGTTTGAGCGAACCTTCAAGCTCACGAATATTTGATGATATTTTCTGTGCCAAAAATTCGGCAACGTTTTGCGGTAAAGCTATGCCCATTTGCTCGGCCTTTTTACGCAAAATGCCAATACGCAAATCAAAGTCCGTCGGCATAATATCGGCAACCAAACCGCTGTTCAAACGAGATTTCAAACGGTTTTCAATGCCGTCCAAATCGTTAGGAGATTTATCGGCAGACAAAATAATCTGCTTGCCGCCTTCCATCAGCGAATTAAAAGTATGGAAAAACTCATCTTGTGTGCGGTCTTTACTGCCTAAAAACTGAACATCATCAATCATTAAAACATCTACCGAACGGAATTGTTCCTTAAAGGCATCGGCGTCTTTATAGCGCAGGGCTTTTACAAAACGATACAGGAATTGTTCCGCGGAGATATAAACGACATTGCGGGTCGGATCCTGTTTTTTAATCTGCCAGGCTATAGCGTGCATAAGGTGGGTTTTTCCTAACCCTACACCCGAATATAAGAATAACGGGTTGAATGAAACATTGCGGGACTCGGCAACTTTGCGGGCGGCAACATACGCAAATTCATTGGTTTTGCCAACAACAAAATTTTCAAACGTATATGCCGGATTAAGATGCGACATAAAATATTGCGAATCCTCGGAAGTATAGGTGTTGGCAACATTTGTGAAACCGTAAATGCTTTGCGGAGTCGGTAACGATTTTATCTTTTTAATCAGCGAATCGTCTTCACGCGGCGACAAAGTTCTGCCGGATGCCGAAACATTTTGCACAATAAACTGAACCTTATGAATGTCAGGATTTTTATGTTCCCAAATTTTGTGAATTCGGTCGGAATAATGAGCTATTACCCAGTTTTTCATAAAGGCAGTCGGCGCACATATATTGATGACGCCGTTGTCATACGAGCTGACACTTAACGGTTTGAGCCAGCCGGCAAACGCAGTTTCGCCAAACTCTACGCGCAACTGGTTGCAGATTTCATCCCACTGATTGTTGATAGATAGTTCTTCATTATTACATATTGCTTCTTCCGCCATTTTACTTCCAGTCCTGTTCTAATTTTAAAAAATTTACTCAATCAAATTTTTTCAACA
>CAYOYE010000044.1:2211-6735 GCA_964408115.1 uncultured Azospirillaceae bacterium | reverse complement strand
GATGTTGAAAATAAAGAGGCAAATCGGATTTTTAAAATCAAAGTGGTAGGTAGTCCGAAAGAAACTTTGCGTGTCAGAATAGACGGGATAAAAGACCGTAATGCTGCGGAAGCACTGATAGGTACGGAATTTTATGTTAAGCGCAGTGTTCTGCCGGAACTAAAGGATGAAGAATATTATCTGACTGATTTAATCGGTTTGAAAGTATTTCTGCAATCGGTGGACAATGAATACGGCAAGGTTGTCGGGGTGGAAAATTTCGGGGCAGGTGATATTTTGGAGATAAAACCGAATGCCTGTGCCGAAACGGATCTTCTGCCGTTTACCAAGCAGTATGTACCGCAAATCAATCTTAATGATGGATATATTATTATTTCGTCTGCAACGATGATTTTTGCTCAAGACGAGGAGGAAGAAGGTGCTGAAAGCTAAAATTCTGACCATTTTTCCCGAGATATTTCCGGGATTTTTGGGCTGTTCTTTAACCGGAAAAGCCCTAAAGGAAGGAATTTGGAGTTTAGAGGCTGTCAATATCAGGGATTATGCTTTTGATAAGCATGGTTCGGTTGATGATACTCCATGTGGTGGCGGAGCCGGAATGATTATGCGGCCTGATGTTTTAGGTGCGGCAATAGAAGATAATCATAACGGCGGCAAAATTATCTACATGAGTCCGAAAGGGCAACGTCTGACGCAACAAAAGGTTCACGAACTGGCTACGCAAGAAAATCTGACGATTATTTGCGGGCGGTTTGAGGGAATTGATGAACGCGTTATTGAGGAATACGGCATTGAGGAGATAAGTATAGGCGACTATATTTTGACCGGAGGCGAGCAGGCGGCAATGATAATGCTTGATGCGGTTGTTCGGTTGTTACCAAAGGTTTTGGGCAATTCGGAATCCGTACAAAACGAAAGTTTTGAAGGCAATCTGCTGGAATATCCGCAATATACACGACCGATAGAGTGGAAAAAACGGCGTGTACCGGATATTTTATTGAGCGGACATCATGAAAATATTGCCAAATGGCAAAGAGAACAGGCTCTGCAAATAACAAAAAAAAGACGACCGGATTTATTGGAAAAAACACTTGATTCTCAATAGATTTTGGTGTATATAGACAACAAATTAATTAAAAAAGGTAAAACTAATGAACATTATTGAAAATATTGAAAAAGAGCAGATTGAAAAGCTCATGGAAGGCAAAAATGTTCCGACATTTAAGCCGGGTGACACTTTGCGTGTTCATACAAAGGTAAAAGAAGGTGAGCGTGAACGTATTCAGGTTTATGAAGGTGTTTGTATTGCTCGCAAAAATGACGGCTTAAATTCTTCTTTCACAGTTAGAAAGATTTCTTTTGGTGAAGGTGTTGAACGTGTGTTCCCGCTTTATTCTCCAAATGTAGCCAAGATTGAAGTTTCCCGCGTGGGTAAAGTTCGTCGTGCCAAATTGTATTTCTTGCGCGCTTTGCGTGGTCGTTCGGCCCGTATTGCTGACGATTTGTCGGTATCGGTAAAAGAAGTAAATGCCGGAAATAAGTAATTTAGCTCTTTTAAAAGGTTAAGTTTAAGAAATGCCCTCTGTTTTGAGGGCGTTTTTTTATGAAAAATATAGAAAAAGTGGAAAAGTAAGAATGTTTTTGTCAAAACATATTGACAAAAACACAAATGTGTGCTACATAACTAAATTAGTGATTAAGTAATTTAGGTTAAATTTTTTAAAAATTTTTATATGGAAAGTATGGGAAGAATGGATAAGGTCGCTCTTGCCACCAGTGTTATTTGCGTTGGCGAGTTCGGACTGTGTGTTTCTCTGGTGATCAGCGTTTTGGACTATTTGTTCGGTCTGAAAGGTGCTGTTTGTTTTACTACCGGAGGACTACCATATTGCATAGCGACAGGTTCGTTGCTCGTATGTTTGGTTGGGCTGGTCGGCATAATATGTGTATGTCGCTTTAAGGATCTCAGCGGGGCTTTTGCCACCGTAGGATCAGCCTTTTTTGTTGTAGAATGCATCTTTCTCCTGTTTGCCTTGAATATGGAGAAAGAAGATTGGCTGAGCCAATACTTCGGATTGTTCCTTTTCTTCTTGCTGTGTGCCGTATGTTTTACCGTAATGTGTATGGCAAGCGTACATTATAGAGAGAAGAAAAAGAAATAAAAAAAAGCAGAGTTTGAACATTGATTTGTTCAAGCTCTGTTTTTTTTGTGTGGTATATATTTTATCCTTAATATTTTTTTACGCAAATCACAACAAGTTGTAGAAAAGAAAACTAAAAAGTTGCAAGTTAGTAATAAATATAGTAAAATCGCAGTAAGTACGGTATAAACCGGTATGTGGCGGTGGCGTCGCGGCTTTAGAGTATGTGGCGTGGCGTCGCGGCTTTAGATAATGTGGCGGTGGCGTCGCGGCTTTAGAGTATGTGGCGGTGGCGTCGCGGCTTTAGATATAATTAAGGACTGTGATTGAGCTATGATTGGTAATAAAATTAAGATTAACGACACAAAGCGGACAACGATTAAATCTGCAATAATTTGTTTTATGTTATCTGTTTTGGCGGAGTTTATATACGCCAAACCGGCGGAGGCGATTTTTGTGCCATACACCCCGTATTCTCCGGAGCGGATTTACAGCATTGCGACCCGCGGTGACATCGGCACGTTAAGGAATGTTGTTTGGCGGTCGTACGATTTGGATACGACAGACGGCAACGGCGATACTGCGCTTTGTCTGGCAATCCGTAAGGCCGATTATAAAGCCTATAATGCGCTGATTAGCGCCGGAGCTGACAAAAATCCCGATTGTCTGGCAGATGCCTATCGGGCGCGTAACGCTCAAATTGCCCAACAGGAAGAACAAGCGCGTCAGGCGGCATTAGCGCGTCAAAGTTATGCGACTCAATCTTCGGCAGGTTATACTCCGCAATCTTCGGTATATCCTACATCAAGCGCGGCTACCGGTTCGGCAATAACCGGCACAAGTTTTATTTCCGGCACAACGCTGGCCATTGGTGCGGCGGTGATTGGCGGTGCGGCCATTGCTGCGGCTGCTGCCGGCGGTGGTGGCGGTGGCGGTTCAAAATCGCCTTGCTCGGGCTATATTCAGGCAAATTGTCCGCTTGGGCAATACATTTATGCCGTATGTTCAGCCGATTCAACCTATCACAAGTGTGCCGACAATAAATTTAACACCGCGGAAAATTGCGTTTCTTTGGTCGTAAATGAAGATAAATGTACCGCTTGTGCCGATTCGCATTATTTAGACGGCGATAACTGTATGTTGCGGCAAAACACTTTAAATTGCAGTGCCTACAGCCCGACCGAAGATATTTGCACCGCTTGTGAAGTCGGTACTCCGATTGACGGGCGCTGCGATTCGCGTGCCAACTTATGCCAAAATCACACGCAAGAAGATTGTGCCGACTATTATCACATAGCGGAAACCTGTGTGGTTGACAGCAGTTATCACCTCTGCAAGAAAAACACCAGAAACACCGCCGATAACTGCCTATACGTTAGGAAAAATTTTGACGAATGCCTACAATGTTTAGATAATTACACGCTTTTAGACGGCACTTGTTATAATGATTTATGCGCCAAGGCAGGATATACAAATGCCGGAGATTGCCCGAGCGGACAATACAGCACTAAAACCTGCCCGTATGACAGCAATTATCGTTCTTGCGCAAACAACAAAGTCAACACCGCGGAAAATTGCGGATCATTTGTTGTAAACGCGGATAGATGCCGACAAAACGAATGTAAAGACGGCTATTATTATGATGACGGCAACTGCATTAAGCGTGCCAACACCGAAAACTGCGCCACCTACAATCCGGCAGCCGATGAATGTATAACCTGCACAATCGGGCAACCGGTAAAAGGCGTATGCTCAAGTGCTGCCGCGAAATGTGCCGATTATATCAAAGGTAGCGGTTCGTGTGGTGGCGGATATGTCAAAACAATTTGCCCATACAGTTCGTCTTATTACCGGTGTGATGAAGTTACCGATAATCCGTATTGTGCAACGTTTGTTATCGGCAGTCGCGCATGTAATATTTGCAAATCGGGATATTATCCTGATGCAAGCGGCACTTGTCAAGAGCAGAACATAACCGGTTGTCAAACCTACGTCAGCAACAAGAATGAGTGTACGGTTTGCAATCCGCCAAGCGGTAGCACAGCTGGGTATTATTTATCCGGCACAACCTGTAAAAAGCAAACCACGCGTGCCAACTGTATTGAATATTCTACCGAAGCCGACGAATGTGTATCGTGTAAATCCGGCTATGAAGTAAACGACAACGGCGGATGTAGCACAACTTCCGGCAGTACGGACAATACGGCAACAACCTGTAAAAACAGCGGCTATAGCTTAAATTCCGGTTCTTGTAGCACCGGCTATACGAAAGTGGTTTGCCCGGAAAATTCGTCATATTTCAAGTGCGAAAAAAACAGTACGGACAACTCCGGCAGTACGGACAATACGGCAACAACCTGTAAAAACAGCGGCTATAGCTTAA
>CAYOYE010000044.1:0-2111 GCA_964408115.1 uncultured Azospirillaceae bacterium | reverse complement strand
ATTCCGGTTCTTGTAGCACCGGCTATACGAAAACGGTTTGCCCGGAAAATTCGTCATATTTCAAGTGCGAAAAAAACAGTACGGATAATTCTGGCAGTACGGATAATTCTGACGGCAGTACCGATAACTCCGGCGGCAGTACGGACAACTCCGGCAGTACGGACAACTCCGGCAGTACGGACAATACCGGCGGCAGTACGGACAATACCGACAATTCCGACGGCAGTACCGACAACTCCGACGGCAGTACGGACAATACCGGCGGCAGCACCGATAACTCCGGCAGTGGAGATACATCTGAAGAAGATACGGTTACAACCTGTAAGAAATCCGGTTATGACAAAACCGAAGGCGACTGCGTTAAAGGTAAATATAAAGATTACTGCAAAAGGAATGCTACTCTTCCCTATAGATGTGCAACCGGTACAATAGAAAATTGTTTAACCTATGATCAGACAAAAAATCAAGAATATTGTGCGTCTTGCATTGCCGGATATAAGGCGCAAAACGGTATATGTGTAGAAGTTGTGCCGGAACAAACAACGGTAGACGCATGCCTGTCCGCCGGCTATGAAAACGTGAGCGGTAACTGTGCAGACGGCGAATATAAAGAGTTTTGCCAACAAGATACGTCATTACCGTTTAAGTGTTTAAGCGGAACTATAGAAAATTGCCTGACATACGACCAAAACGTTAACGGAGAGCAATGCAAATCGTGTCAGAGTGATTATTACCTAACCGCTGGCGGAGCTTGTAAAGAAACTGCAAAATCGGTTTGTTTAAGCAACGGCTACGGCACTCCTAGTTGTCAAACAGGTTATTATAAGCAATATTGTCAGGAAGATAATTCTTATTACAAATGTGTTACCACGAGTATCAGCAACTGTAACACCTATATTGCAGACGGGGAAACAAGTAAATGCAAATCTTGTAAAAGTAATTATTATCTAACCGCTGACGGCACTTGCGCGCTACAGAACATTGCTAACTGCGTAACCTACATGGATAACAAAAATTTATGTAGTGCCTGTGAGACTGATTACACCCTATCAGAAGACAAAACATCTTGCACCGGCAGACCTATGCCGACAACCGATGAAGAATACAAAATTGCGCAAAGTTGCATTGACCAAGGTTATACCCGAAATTATGGCAGTTGTTCAAGCGGAGCCACCATTTCTTATTGTCCGGATAATAACACCTATTTCAAATGTACTGCTGCCAGTTATAGTTGTTACAGTTCGTCATCCAGCTCGTCATATCAATCCAAGAGTTGCGAACAATACCAACACATTGCCGAAGAATGTCCTGATGGGACCCATCGTTGTGAAGCTAATGTTTATGCTACCAATAAAAACTGCGAAAAACCGCAAACCAATCTGGATTTATGCGATGAATGTGCTGATGGCTGGTATAACAACGGCTACGGGTATTGCATACAACAACCAAGTATATACCAATGTGCGAAATATAAAAAAGATGCGGCAGGCTGTGAAGAGTGTTATGTAGATAGTAACATTTACTACAAACTAAGTGCCGATGGACTAAGTTGTATACTGAAAGAAGGCGACTATAAAGATGATAGCGGTGAGCCGGAATGTGCCGAAGGCTATGAGCTAGATGAAAATAACAACTGCGTTCTGATACAAAGCGAATATTATAAAGATGTGTGTATTTATCATGAATTTACATATACCATAGACGACAAAACACCCGGGTGTAATGAAGAATTTCGTGTTTATTGCCCCTACAACGAATATTATTATCGCTGCTTTAACAATTGTGAATACCAAGGATATACACTGTATCAGCATTTAGGTATTAAGTATGCAAAATGTGTAGATGGAACTCACCCCGTTGCATGTGGTTCTGATGCTTCTACTCTCGAATATTATAAATGTGTTGAAAATGAGCCTATTGAGCACTGTGCCGATCCCTATGGAGATGGTGAGGGTTGCAGATTGTGTGAAGATGGATATTATAGGGGTGTAAGCGGCACTTGTCAAGAGCAGAATATAACCGGCTGTTCAACTTATAAGAAAAATGAAAATGTGTGTATCGGTTGTCAGCAAGGCTATTATCTAAGTCAAAAGAACAGTTATGAAACAGAA
>CAYOYE010000043.1:0-6850 GCA_964408115.1 uncultured Azospirillaceae bacterium | reverse complement strand
AACGTGCGTACTTTATATAGTTCGCAAGGTAGCTACAGCGGTTTAAACGGATATATTGTGCAAAAAGCCAAACTGGCACCTGACGAAGTTTTCGGAAAATACAGCGGGGTTATTACTAATGCGTTTGGCGGCGGTTTATCTGTAGGACCTCTGTATAGCGGAACTATGTTTCAAATTGAAATAGCGTCCTTACCTGAAGATGCCTGTATGGAGTTGGCAACCTTGGATTGGGGAGCAGCCACTTCTTCCGGACTTTATTCTATGGGACTAAACAGCGGATCTTATATTTATGCCAGCAATATGCCTATGCAGGTAAGTGTTGCCGCTTCTAAATGTAACGGAAATTATAACTGGATTGATTTAATATTTCAATAGTGTTTAACCTATAAACAAACCCCCTGCTAAAATGCAGGGGGTTTTGTTTATGCCGTTTTACCAAACATATCTGATGTTACCACCGATACCCCAAGCACTATATGACGAACCGAAAGTATAATTACCGAATGCACCAACCGAAAAGTTTTCTATCAGTTCGGCATCCGCGCCTACTTCTATTCTGCCCAGCGTTTCATTATCTAACGTATCGTCAAATTCTTTACCGGCAACGGTTACCGTACCGCCGTTACCGATTGTCTGAATAACCGATGGTTTAACGTATGCGGTTGTCGGCAGCTGATTTTCGTTGTTAAACTGATATTCGTATTTAATGCCGGCTTCCAACTCAATATCGTGTACCGTATCAAATTCAACTTTTTTACCAACACTATCCGTTACGTCATCAAATTTAATATAATCGTATGTAGCTTTAACGGAAGGTGTCAACAACGAGCGGTGCGAAGTACGAATATCGTACCCGACTTCTGCCGATAGTCCGAAATCAAGTCCGTCAACCGTAGCACTAACGCCGTTATCGGCCTTAACGTCTACACTCTGCTTTCCGCCGTAAGCTCCGCCAAACATATAAAGGTTGCCGAAGTATTTACGGTAGTACAAACCGGCAACAAAGCTGGAAATATCCAACCGGCTACCCTGATTGGCAAAAATCTCGGCATCTGCCCCCTTGCCGTCATTATCGTATGTTCCTTTACGATATGAGCCGAATATTCCGAGCATATCGCTAGGTGTCGGCTGATAATCATAGCCGAAATCAACACCGTAGACTTTAATATCGGTTTCTACCGGTTTATCAAAAGTTCCGCTCCGATAAACAGGTTTTGCCCATAAACGCCCTTTTGGAGCATCCGAACCATAGCGGCAATAAATGTTTCCGGTGCAAACACCCTGACTGCAACTGCAAACCCCTTTATTGGTGCGCGAAACATCTATCATAATAGAACGCGTCTGCTCTACTGCCGAACGCGGCAAATCAATATACGCGATTGTTTCAGGTGCCAAAGCCTGCGTACGATAAAAATACCAGTCATAAACACCGGAATTTTTTTCATATCCGACTTTTATTTCATAAGCGTCATTGGCGGCATACGTTTTGAACGTATAATCGCTTAACGATTGGTCGGCTTGTGTTTGCGCAAAATAAATACGCTGATCTTCCGGCTCAAGTGTCAAATTGGACTGTCCGTCAAATATGACATTGGTCGTGCCATAGATTTTGTCGGTAATCGTAATAACGTCTGCCTGATAATTCGGGTTATCAACATCTATGTGGATAGTGCCGTCATTACTTGTTAGCGTACTGATTGAAATTTTAGAAATTACATTGTCGGCAACATTGATAGTACCGGCATTAACTACGCCGTCTGCCAAAACAATATCGGCTTGTTCTTCGGAAGCCTTATAGGTCAAAACCGCATCCTTGGCAATATCAAAATTGTTGTCGGAAAGCGTATCATCCGTACTCAAATTGATGAATGATTTTTCTGCCATTTCAATATTGTTGCCGGTAAGTTTCATCACCGGGTTATAATCAATATAGCCGGTAGACCCCAGTTGCAGGGTGGTATTAGAAAGGCTGTATGTTCCGGTTCCGCCGAACGTTGAATTCAAAATAACAGTACCTTTCGGCGTTGTTGCCAAAGTAGAAACATCGGTTGTTGTAGTTACATTTTTACCGCTGATTGTAATGTTACCCAAATTATAAACATCATCCGTTGTACCGGCAAAAACAATCTTAGATGTTCCGGATAAGGTCAAATTAATACCGCCTATCTCCGAGTTATAAATAGCCCCACCTTTATCGCTTGCCACATTATTGCTAAACGTAAGTTGTGAAGCGCCTCTCAGAGTACCGCCGAAAGTTCCGATATTGTATAGCGCCGCACCCTGTTGCGCAGTATTTTGTTCAAACTTAATTGTTTCATCTTGTGTTTCTATGGTTACATTGCCGGCATTAGCAATCGCGCCACCGTATGATTTAGCACCTTTAGCAACGGCGCTATTTTCCGTAAATTCTACATTTCCACCTGTGCCTTTAATTGTAATCTCACCGGCATCGGAGTTATAAATTGCACCGCCGGAAGATATTACGCCGGTTGCTGCATTTTTATTAAACACCGCCGAATTAGTGATGTTCAGAACTGCTTTTTCCGAAGATGTTACGCCGGTAATTGCGCCGTTAAAAATTGCGCCACCCATAGATGTACCGTATGTTATTACAGCCGTATTACCGCGATAGGTATCACCGTTAATACTATATGTGCCGGCGTTACCCAGCGCACCACCAACGGCAATACCGTTGAGTGCGCTCGCGCTGTTTTCCACAAACACACCGTTGTTAGAAGCAATCTTACCGTCATTGGCGATTGCACCTCCGGCAGCATACCCTCCGACGGCTTCGTTTATTACCTTATTTGCTGTATATGTGGCGCTATTTGTTATGGTATCGCTGCCAAAGTTGGCGACCGCGCCACCCAAAGCGGCTTTTGTCTCTGGCGAAGCATCGGTTTTGATTGTTGCGCTATTTTCGGTAAATTCGCCGATTAAATTCATTGTACCTTCTTTACCGTTATAAACTGCACCACCCATAGCTTTGTTTTGCGCACTGACGGAATTTTTGCTATAGGTAAGAGTTGCCCCGGCCGCATAGTTTACGGTGCGATCGTTATAAATTGCACCGCCATAGGCATAACCGTCTTCGGTTTGGGCGGAAACCGAATTTTCTTCAAACAACACCGTACCGCCAAGAGTTAGTGAACCACCATCATCAAAGCCGGACTTCTGACCGTTATATATTGCGCCGCCTCTGGCACTTTCACCAAACGCCGAATTAGAAGTGTATGTATCATTGGTAGACGTAAAATTAGCCGTATTGTAAACCGCGCCACCCGAAGCCAACGGAGCGGCCACGGTTCCGGCTCCGTTCCAAGCATCATTTATTGATTCGTTACCGGTAGATTTATTGCCGGCATAATTTTTCGTATATGTATTGCCGTTTGAAACCGTCTTGGCATAATGAGACGTGAATGAACTTTTGTCTTCCGAAGCCTGTGAAAAGGCGTTAGAGCCGATAGCACCGCCACCGATATTTGTATTACCAATAACATAGTTGCCGGTAAACGTGCTGTTTTTTATCGTTGCCTCTTGTTCGCTGTTATTGGATATAACACCGCCCACCACAATATAATCAGGCGATGTGTTGCTACTAACAAAATTCAGCGATGAGTTTGAGCTAAAGTCGGTATTGATAACCTTTAGTATCGCATCACCGTTATTGCCGGCACTGTTCATAATTACTCCGCCTCCGGCATCTTCCATAGAAGCCGACAGATTATGACGGTAAGAGATCACCGTTCTGTCTTTAGCCTCGCTGATTGTTTTGGTTGAATCATCATAAGTGTAACCGAATTGCACCGTACCATAGTTTATAAGCCATGAATAATTATGGGTAGCAGAAGAATAAATTGCGCCATCAAACGTTCCATGAACATATAACTCGCTAACATAATTTCCACCTCCTTCTATTGTCGGATTAATATTTAACCCCATATTCGCCTTTAGATACTCTGGTAATTTAACACTTATTTTATCGGAATTATCATCAACATAAAAGGTTCCATCTTCAGAATCCGCAGGATTTCCGGCTGCCAACGCCGGAAAAACCGCCACGCCACAAGCCAGTGCGTTTAAAATAAAGCATTTTTGTAAAATATTTCTATACCGACTGTTCAAAAGTCCGAATGTATGATTGTGTGTTTTAGACATAGTACATCTCCCAAAAGTTCAATGTACACAGTTTAAGACTTATTTATTAACAAACGTATAAAATTCGGTGTATTATTTAGATTAATCTGCCAAAAAAACCGTTTGATTAAACACATTTTCCAAAAAAAACAGACTTATAAAACAAATCAGCATGGCCATTAACGGAGTAGTAACCCAACCGACAACGATTTTGCCGATAATTCCCCAGTTGATACCGCGTCCGCCCTTGGCCAAACCAATCCCTACTATTGCGCCGATGACGGCTTGGGTACTGGAAACCGGCACAAGCGGAATCGTCGGTAGATTGTGCGATTGCAGAAAATCGTGCAACTGAACCGAAGAAAACAGCAACAAAACAACAGATTGAGACAGCACAACTATCCACGCCACTATCGGCGGCATTTTCATTAGGTTATTGCCTACGGTCATGATAACTTTTTTAGAATAGGTAAAAATACCGACACTTACCGCCAGAGAACCTAACAAAAACAAAACCTGTATCGGGCTTAAAGTTATAATTCCGCCGATATGCAGCGGCTTAAACGGACACGAGCCGGCAAACACGCCGACCACATTGGCAATATTGTTAGCCCCCAAAGCATAGGCACATAAAGCCGAGGTAAATATCATACCGATACGGGTGATTTGATCTTGCATTAAGAGATGTATTCCCGAACTTTTGATAATCTTCTTAAAAATAAAATAAAGAATAACGGCAACAATTCCGGATAATAGCGGACAAAGTGTCCAGGTGCTGAAAATACGCGCCAGAGTATCTACATTTGTTTGTTTGCCTGCGTATAAGTTCCACCCGACAATGGCCCCGACAATGGCTTGCGAAGTAGAAACCGTTATACCGATACGCACCATCCAATAAACGGAAACTGCCGCCGACAAAGCCACCATAAACGAACCGGCCAGCGCATTAACCGCACCTAAATCACCCAGCGTTTCACTTGCACCGGCACCGCTGAAAACCGAACCTAAAACCACAAACAATGATGAAATCAATGCCATTGTGGAAAATTTTACCATTTTTGAACCAACAGCCGTACCGAAAATGTTGGAGGCATCATTTGCGCCCAATGACCACCCTAAAAACAAGCCGCTGCTTAAAAAGAATAAATATCCGAAATCCATTATATATCCCGCTTAATCGTGAAAATCAAAATTGCATCAACACAATCTTCGGCGCGGTCTGCAACATCTGCCACTCCGCCAATCAGACTGTTAAGCTGTATTTTATGAGCCAATTCCATATCCGAATCGAAAACACGCTGTTTCAATAACGCCCATGTTTTATCGCTTTCATGTTCCAACAGATAAACTTTACGCGAATAGTCGCGCACCGTAGCAAAATCACGAAAGAACGCGCGTGAAGCTATAGCCATATTTTCGGCACACTCCGAAACCTGACGGACCAAACGCCGAAAAGCATCAAGATAAACCTCCGGAATATCCGGCTGTTCAATATAAAACTTATGTGTTACGTCATCAAATTCATTAATAACCTTATCTATGTTTTCTATCATCTGCAAAACGTCTGCCCGCAAATCCGGTATCAGATTTTGTGCATAAAGGCTGCTTTCTATCTCGCGGCGCAAATCATCCGCTTTAGCCTCAATATCCTTAAACTTTTTACTGGCGCGCCGATAGTTGTCACTCCGTTTTTCCCGAATGTAAATTTCAAAAGCCTCCTTAAAATACATTGAACATTCAATGACTTTATCGTGCATTTCATCAATTTTATTTTCTAAATCGCGTGTTCCAGAAAACATTGAAAGTTTTACATTAAACATATTCTATCTCCCTTTCTTATAAATCTTTTCTAGTCATAAAAACCAAAAAAGTCCATATTTTTTTTGCAAAACTTTTTTTGGCGCTTGCTTTATATAAAAAATATGATTAAAGTAGCATTGTTTGAACATTTAAATTAATTTAAATAAAAGGAAACAAATATGAAAAATTTATCAATCGTATCTATTATGTTGTCAGCAGTAGCTGTTGTATTAGCTGTTGTTGCAACGGTTAAAACAAACGGCGTGGCAACCGCTCCGGCTGCTATTTCCGAAGAACAGTTGGCTAAATCTTTAAAAGATAATCCACAGATGATTATTGATGCTTTACAGGCTCAACAGGAACAAGAACAGGCTAAAAGAGAAAAAGCCGCTCAAGAAGCATTACAAAAATATGCCGGTGAAATCAATAGTGACGCCAATGCTCCGTTTATCGGCCCGAAAGACGCTAAAGTAATTGTTGTTGAATTCTTTGACTTTTCTTGCGGTTATTGCAAACGTTTAGCTCCGGCTATGGAAAAAGTTGTTGCTGCTAACAGTGACGTAAAATTCATCTTTAAGCCGTTATCTTTCGTTGCTCCGGTTTCCGGATATCAGGCTAAAGCCGGTATGGCAGCTAACAAACAAGGCAAGTTCTATGAATTTTATAAGGCCGTTTTAGGTAGTGAAGAAAGAATGAACGAAGCTGCCGTTGATGCCGTTGCCGCCGGTTTGGGCTTGAATATGGAACAATTCAAGGCTGATATTGCTTCTGACGAAACATCTAAAAACCTGAATGCCATTAGAGAATTATCTCAAAACATTCAAGTAAACGGCGTTCCTACAGTTATGATTAACGGTAAGCATATCTCCACTATGAGTGCTGATGATTTGCAAAACGCTATTAATGCTGCAAA
>CAYOYE010000042.1:0-6871 GCA_964408115.1 uncultured Azospirillaceae bacterium | reverse complement strand
CCTCATCCTTACCGGCTGCACGAATATTTGTCAGCTGTTTAGATTTAGTCGGGTTCGCTTCAATGTCATTGTATTTATTATGTTCACCGATAATCATACCGACATATACCGGACTGTTGTGTTCAACAAACATCGGGCCTCTGTCTTGCAGCTTCCATAAAGAATAAGCAATAGCCTGTCCGTCCTCGCTGGAAATCATAGCCCCGTTACGGTGGCTTTCAATTTCGCCCTTATACGGTTCAAAAGCGTAAAAGATACGGTTCATAACGCCGGTACCGCGCGTGTCTGTCAAAAACTCGGAGTGATAACCGATTAAACCACGCGAAGGAGCATGGAATATCAAGCGAACTTTATTGCCGACTTGCGAAGGAATCATCTCAACCAGCTCTGAACGACGTTGACTCAATTTTTCAACCACCGTACCGGAAAATTCCTCATCCACATCAACAACCACTTCTTCCACCGGCTCCAACAACTGACCGTTTTCATCTCTGTGCATAATAACTTTCGGGCGCGAAATTGATAACTCAAAACCTTCGCGGCGCATTGTTTCAATCAAAACACCCAGTTGTAATTCGCCTCGTCCGGCAACCTCAAAGCTATCCGAATTATCCGTACGCGAGATTTTTAGTGCGATATTTCCTTCTGCCTCTTTTTCCAGACGCGCCCAAATAACGCGTGATGTAACTTTATCACCTTCGCGGCCGGCTAACGGAGAATCATTTACGGAAAACGTCATTGACAAAGTCGGCGGATCAATCGGTTGAGCCTTAATAAAATCGCTGTTTTCAACTTCAAGTGCGCAAATTGTGTCGGCAACCGTACCTTTAACTATACCGGCAACCGCAACAATATCTCCGGCATGAGCCTCATTTAGTGCGGCTCTCTCCAACCCCTTATAGGCCATAATTTTCGTGATTTTTGTACGTTCAACTTCGCCGGTTTCGTTAATTACTTTAACGGTATCATTAAGTTTAACGCTACCGCTCTGAATTTTACCCGTCAGAATACGACCGACAAACTTATCGGCTTCCAACGTTGTTGCCAACATTCTAAACGGTTTTTCCGGTTCGCATACCGGTTCGCTTACATACGATAAAATCGTTTCAAACAAAGGTGTCAAATCCTTATGTTCATCATTTAAATCCCTAACAGCCCAGCCGTTGCGACCTGAAGCATATAAAACCGGAAAATCCAACTGTTCGTCATTTGCATTCAGGCTGACAAACAAATCAAAGATTTCATTTAATACTTCGTCCGGACGGGCATCAGGCTTAGCGGCCTTATTAATAGCGACAATCGGTTTTAAACCGATTTTTAAGGCTTTACCCAACACAAATTTTGTTTGCGGCATAGGACCTTCTGACGAATCAACCAATAAAACAACACCGTCTACCATAGATAAGATACGTTCAACCTCACCACCGAAATCGGCGTGTCCCGGTGTGTCTACAATATTTATGTGTGTTCCATGCCATTCAACGGAGGTACATTTGGAAAGAATTGTAATACCTCTTTCACGCTCCAATGCGTTACTATCCATAACACAATCGGCTACCTTTTGATTATCCCGAAAAGTTCCGCTCTGTTTCAACAATCCGTCAACCAATGTTGTTTTACCGTGGTCAACGTGAGCGATAATGGCAATGTTTCTCATACTCATATACAAATTCCCTTATTAAATCACACGAAAACGCTTGCAGAAAATATCTTTGCAAGTGAAATTTGCCTTACAATAACGCAATTTTTTTAAATTTCAAGTTTTTTTAAGCTCACTTTGGCGGATTTTAAAGATAAAAAATACGCTCAATATTGCGAATATCATTCGGAGAAACATACACCAAAATTTTATCGCTCGGCGCAAGATGATATTCCTTAAAATCAAACAGCAGGCCTTCTTCCCGAAATACGGCAATTACCGAACTGTTTTCCGGAATATTCAATTCGCTGATTTTTCGTCCGACATTGACACTGTCATCACCTAAACGAATCTCCCAAACTTCACCCATTTCACGCCCCAAAGCGTACGCCTCGCGTATCCGCGCCCGCCGTAAATATCGCAATATGGCAGAAATGGTTATTACTGAACGGTCAATAATCACATTGTTGCGAATGTTTGCCGACAATACGGTATAATCTATGGAATTTACTAAAGACAGCGCTTGCGTATCTTTATTTTTAGAGGCAAGCAGCGAAATCAAAAGATTGTCTTTATCTTTATCGGTAACCGCAACGCTAATATCGGCAGCTCCGAAACCGGCATCTTCCAAAATAACATCACTCATCATCTCGCCGGAAATTACGGCTGATTTTGCTAACTTTTCCGCCAAAATTCTTGCTTTTTGCGGATTGTCCTCAATAATGTTGCAGCTAATGACATTATCGTCTTTTTCTAAATTTGAGGCCAAATAATAAGAAATGGCACTGGCCCCGAAAACAACAACTCTTTCATAAGGATTATGATCAACACCAAACAGGTGCATAACATCAATATTCCGCTCGGTATTGCATACGATATAAATCAAGTCATTACGTTGCAAATAAATATCCTCTTCATCAGGAATAATCCGCCGGTTACCCCGCATCAGCAACACGATATGTGCCGAAAGTTCAGCCAATTTACTGTTTATATGCTTGAGAGAAAATTTCATAAAAGGAATATCAGCATCTTTATTACGAAAAGCAAACATATTTACCTTTTCGTTCAAAAACGGATAAACCGCCGTTGTACCGGGGAAAGCAAACAGATGAAGAATAAAGCGAGCAATCTCCACATCCGGAGTAATAACCAAATCAACCGGCAGACTTTTTTCGTTATATAATGTATTCCATAGCGGATTGAGATAATATTGCGAATCAACACGAGCAATTTTTTTAGGAACATCAAAAAGCGAGTATGCCACCTGACAGGCTATAAGATTTACTTCATCATTATCGGTAACTGCTATCAGCATATCGGCATCTTTCATGCCGACACTTTCCTGTACATCCGGATGGGCAACCAAACCTAAAACCGGTTGAATATCATATTCCTTGGCTAATTCATCCAATTTATACTGATCTTCATCAATCACGATAATATCATTATTGCCTAAACTTAAATAGCCGACAATACTTCTACCTACACTTGACGCTCCACCGATTACTATTTTCATTGTGTCACCTTTGCAAAATATTCTTTTATCAAATTTTCGGCATCGGCATAATCGGTTATTTTGGTATATTGCTCCCTAAATTTTTTAGCCTCATAAAAACTACGCACATACCAACCGACATGCTTACGGGAAATGGCTATACCGCCTCTTTCACCATAATATTCAACCAACAAACGTAAATGTCGTAACAAAACGTTTTCTACTTCTGCCGGTGTTATGACGGTTGGCGCTTCAATTCCCTGCAGATAGTTATGGATATTATTTAATAACCATGGATTACCTAATAAGGCACGACCGACCATTATGCCGTCAACTTTGCTGTATTTCAGCATTGCTGAGGCCTTTTGCGGCGAATCTATATCGCCGTTGCCGATAACCGGAATACCAACGCTTTCCTTCACTTTTTTGATAATTTCCCAATCGGCCTGCCCGCTATAGCCCTGCGCTCTGGTACGGCCATGAACGGTAATATAGGAAGCACCGCTGTTTTCGCACATTTTCGCAAACTCTACGGCATTTATATTTTCGTTATCCCAGCCTTTACGAAACTTTACACTAACCTTTAACGGCGTTGCCTTAACGGTTGCTTCAATAATTTGCGAGGCGGTAAGCAAATCTTTCATTAATGCCGATCCGGCATTGTTATTGACTATTTTTCTGACCGGACAGCCCATATTTATATCTATGGATTTAGCTCCTAAATCAGCCACCAGTTTAGCTGCCTCGGCAAACAATTCGGCATTATTTCCTACCAATTGAACTACAACCGGATATTTCTCGTTTCTAACATCAGCTATTTGCCAGCTTTTAGGGTTTTTACGCTGTATGGCATTAACCGCCGCCATTTCCGAAATCAGGTTACCCGAGCCGCAAGCTGCCACAATGCTCCGAAACGGCATATCCGTAATACCTGCCATCGGCGCCATAAAAACTTCACTTGCAAATCCGCTTATTGCCATTAGTTTACTTTTCCTAAAGCTCTTGCCAAAATATAATATACCTTACCTACGTCAGAACCGGATATAAGAGCCAATAACGTACCGGCACGATTATTACTTCGGGCGATTTCTATAAGTCCGGCAAAATCATCTAAATATTTATCTACCACAACCCGAAAATCCGGCTTATTTTCATAGTCTTCCCGAATTGCCACAATCTCTTTCTTTGTCATATTTTTAGATAGATAGCGAACAAATACGCTATGGTCACCCTCATAATACTTCTTCCATAGTTCGTCATCATTGCCTTTTTGATTAAAAATGCCGTTGATGTCTATAGATATGGCCTCCAACTCCGCAATAATATCTGATGATGTTTTCATAAATGTATCAATTTCGGCTGTTTTAAACTTTTGATTAAAATCATCATATTGTTTTTGTGTTTTACCGTAATTTTCATTTAATAAAGTCAGATATTCCGTCAGAGATTTTTGAAAACCGTCCATTTTTTCTTCATACGTTGTTAAAGTATTACCGATATTGCCGCCGGTTTCTTTCAGTTCTTTATGAACATCTGAAATTTTAGAACCTATTTGTTTTAAGCCGACCAACGATTTATTAACATATTCATCCTGTTCAATCAATAATGCGGCATTTGTCTTACTTTGTTCGGATAGTTCCGAAGAAGTTGTCACCAATTTATTGATATTATCGGAAACAAGAGAACCAATCTTATTAAACTCCTCAATTATACCACCGGTCCGACCGCTAAAGTCACTGATACTGGCAGCCAATCCGCTTTCTATTTCTTTCAGACTTTGAGATACCGAAGAAAATACCTTGCCCATTTCGCTGTTTTTATCCTGCGTGTTGCTATAAAACTCCTTCAGGCGCTTAACTTCTTCACCCAAGTTACCTACGGTAATGTTGATATTATTCACCATCCGCAAACTTTCCGTTTCTATCAGTTTTCGCTTGTCGGCAATATTTTCCCCTAACTGACCGAACATTTCCGACACTTCTTCGGCGGCCGTCCTAATATCTTTCATTTGATTTTGCAAATTCTGTTCCAATGTTCCCGAACGATTAACCATAGCTTCTACTTCCAAACTGATAAGTTTTCCGTATTCTCCCAGTTTGCCGTCAAGATATGCCGAATTTTTATTCAAAATATCCGATTGTTTTTCCACCACGATTTTCTGCTCATTAATACTGTTTTCAATGTGGGAAATACCGGAATCCAAACGGCGAAACATTTCTTCGCAATTTTCTGCCGTACGCAAAAAAGTTTTTTCCAAATTTTCACCTTTTTCTGCCCACGATTCAATAATTCTACCGATAAGCAAACGACTGTTTTCCGAATAATCATGTAGCTGTCTTTGTGCCTGACCGATATTTTCGTTGTTTATATTAACAACTTCCTTAACTCTTTCCGCCGCCGTTACCATTTCATTAACCATCGGGGTAAGGGTGTTGACGATATTCTCACAATCATCTTTCATTTGCATGGTATTGACCCGAAAATCCGCAGTTGCCGTAGTAGCTTTCTCTGCCACAAAACCGAATCCGTCCGTTAATTTTTTAACATCCTCATTAAGTTCCAGCATTGTTTGCGAAGCATAATTATCCAAAGCGGTCACAAGTTCTCTCATTTCCGCCACACGTTCGGTCAAATCACGTTTTACAACATCAGATTGAGCGCAAACGTCTTTAGTAACATCTTTCAAATCCGCTACTTGCGCCCTAATGGCATCTGCAATCATTTTACTGGCAGCATTACCGTTAGAATCAGGAAAAATCACCTGATTGAGCGAATCCCGCAGCATTTGCGTTTCATTACGAAAACTGGCTCCCCGATCAATATATGCCATTACAACCCAAACAATAGCCAAGGGGAGGGTGATTCCTGCCATAAAACCGCTAAACTCGTTCGGTACCATTGAAAACAAATTATCCCACCCGAAAAATTTGGTAATATAAACGGCAACAATACCAAACCATATAACACTGAATACGATAATAAAGCGGTGTAATCCGTTGGCAAACCAGCTTTCATTCGGTAATTCATCTACCTGCAACAAAGACATTTCATTTTTCTTTTTCTGTAAAATTAGATTTTATTAAGTTATACAATAGTGCTACTGGTTTCGTATAGTCAAAGTATTTTGTCTCAAAAAGTTGTAAAAACTCTTTATCACTTTCTTGATTATCTCCATATTCAGATAACAATAAATCAGTAATGGATTTTCTGTTGTTTTTTTCATTTTCAGAGATATCTCTACGCAGACCATTATTAACCGTAAGGAACAATAAGTCTTCACTAATGAAATTATCTATTTTATCTTGTCCGACAGAAAAACGAGCAATTACATCTGTCTCATTTATGGTGTGCCAATTTTTGTAGTATAAATCGGATAAGTATTCTACCTCCATAGTCTTTATGTGGTAGCGGCCTTTTTTGATCACGCCATTTTCAGCAATTTTCACTCTAACACCAGTCTTAAAATGCCTTAAGCTTTCAGGATTTGCGATATTGATAACTTTTTTTGTGGCATCTGACAACGTATCTATGGATAGCTTTTCTAATTGAGTTTCATCCTTAGCATATACGAGAACATATTCCATTACTTTAGCCGTGTGTCTAGCTAAAAATGATGGTTGTTTTTTTCTTTTCCAATGTAATGTATCAACGAGATTATCTGCTCCAAACACCTCATCGCAGATTTTTCGTAAATTATCAACTTCGTGGTCGTCAAAGCTGATAAAAATGACACCGTC
>CAYOYE010000041.1:0-6968 GCA_964408115.1 uncultured Azospirillaceae bacterium | reverse complement strand
TGCACAAGTAAAAAATTGTTTTTTTGAATAACATACAGTTGTGTATTTTGCGCATTTTTAGAAAAGCTAAACAAAAAAAATACCGTCCGGAAAGGACGGTATAAAACTGGCGGGAGCGACGAGACTTGAACTCGCGACCTCTGCCGTGACAGGGCAGCGTTCTAACCAGCTGAACTACACACCCGCAAACACCGGTTTTATAGACAATAAAAAAATAAAAAGCAATACTTTTTTCCGGTTTATCCTAAAATACTTTTTTAGTTGTGGAAAAGCTATAAATAACTAGGTATAACTTGATTATCTGCTTGCATTAGAAAATAAAATACCTCATCATAGGTGCAAGTGAGTGGATTTGTGATGCCAAGATTTAAGGATTTAAGAAGAAAAGTACGGCGGCGCCGCATAGAAAATGTTTTGTTGGCAGGGTATGCCTTTGCGGTTACCTGCGCGCTGTTCGTGTCCTTAATCGGCAAAAATGACGAAGTTGCCATACCGGAACAAAAAGAAAGCGATGTCTTTGATTATACAACAGATGTTTTAACGCCGGTCTATAATAATGCCGATAATGAAAATCCGTTTGAACTGGCATATCTGCAGATAAATAATATTAAGCTGTTAAGCGATAACGCCGTTGTACGGCATAAACTGGATTGGCCGATAGGCAGCAATATTGTTATGCCGGTTGAAGCAAAACCGGAATATGTGCCGCAGACAGGCTCGTTTGACGGCATTTATCGGAAAGAACGGCGTGTTATCGTGGTTTCGTCCGGCGATACGTTTATCGGAATTTTAACTAAACTCGGTATGGAAAGCAAAAACGCCACTCGGGCTTATCAAACCCTGAAAAAAGTTTATGACGCCCGTAAACTGAATGCCGGACAACATATTGATTTAACCGCGGTATTTGATGTGCAGACTAAACAGCTGGAAACTCTGGATACTTTGGTTATTGAACCGACACGCGGTACAAAATATATTTTGCAGGTGGATGAATACGATAAATATATTGTAAAGGTGGAAAAAGAAAAGTTTATTTCTAATGTCAGCGTTGTAAACGGCGAAATCAACGGCTATGTTTCTAAATCCTTAACCGCAGCCGGTTTGCCGGCAAAATTAAGCGGACGCGTTCCGCAGATGTTTGCACAAGTAATAGATTTTGGCAGAGATGTTAAAAAAGGTGATAAATTTACGGTTAAGTACGAGGTTGAACAGGATTCGGACGGTAAAATAGTTAATGTCGGCGATATTTTATCCGTAGAATTTAAGCTGGGGAATACCGTTTATAAGCGCTATCGCTTTAAAAGCCGGAGCGGTGATGTTGATTATTATGATGAAAAAGGCGGCGCCAAAAAGACCGGTCTGGATAAAAAACCGTTGGCTATGCGTAATGCCCGTATATCTTCTATGTTCGGTTATCGGCGGCATCCGATTTATAAAACAACTAAATATCACAGCGGCGTAGATTATGCCGCACCGCAAGGAACGGCCATTTATGCCAGCGGTGCCGGTGTGATAGAAATGTCACGCTATGTCAACGGTTACGGCAACTTCATAAAGATTCGCCATAATTCGGAATATGAAACGGCGTATGCTCACATGTATAAATTTGCTTCCGGCATTAAATCGGGCGTTAGAGTGAAAAAAGGTCAGATTATCGGTTATGTCGGTAGTACGGGGCGTTCTACCGGACCACATCTGCACTTTGAAATCTTGCGCAAAGGGCAGCGTATTGATCCGCTTAAAGCTAAAGTCGCTACCGGTAACGATTTGACAGGCAGTCAGCTGGCAGAGTTTAAACGCACTATCCAAAGAATAAACAATATGACGCCAAAGAAAATTGTTAAAAAAGAAGTCAAGAAAAAAGAAGAAAACGTGGAAACGGTAGAAAGTAAAGATATCGGTAAAGATTTAGCTCCGGTTCAGGCCGATAATAATAAACTGCCGGAAAATACTCTGCTCGTAGAAGATAAAACGGAAACCAAAGCCGAAACAAAGTCGGAAATTAAAGTTGCCGAAAATATCGGTGTTGTTGCTAAAGATAAGATCTCCGATATTTTTGCCGCGGCAACCCCGCTTGGTAACGAAACGGAAAAAACGACAGCCGATACGCCGGTAGAACAAGCCCGAAATATCGCAAATATGCCGGAAAAAGAAAGTACCGAAAATCTGCCGGTAAGCGAAAACGCAGAAAAGGAAAATACGGATTCTCCGGCTGAAAATACGCAAGAAAATTCACAAAGCGGCAAGATTAAGTCCGTCTATCCGGATACAATATCCGCGGCGGTAAAGCGTAATGAACGTTTGCGCAAAAAATGGTCAATGATCAGAGTCCCGTCTAAAAAGCCGCATTATACCGCCGCAAAAGCCCGCTGAATTTAAATGCCTTTTCCGGTGTGCTAAATCAGCAAACAATGCTTGATATTTATAAAAATAATCCCTAAATTCTATAGAAAAAGAGAGAGGTTACAGCTATGGATAATTTACCTGAATTACGCGATATTCATCTTCCGTTACAGGGAGTTTCCGCCTTTCCGCCGGCTAAAGGTTGGTGGATTGTGCTTGTTTTATTGGTCGGCTCTTTCTTGCTTATGAAACTTTTTTTCCGGATTCGCCGCAGTAGTGCTAAAATTTATGCCCGTCATCTGCTACAGAAAATAACCGCTACGACCGATTTGGCAGCCGTTGTGCAAATTTCGGAGCTGTTACGGCGTATTTGTTTGCGCCGCTATCCGACAGCAGTGGCGTTGTTCGGTAAAGATTGGATTCGTTTTTTGAATGAAAAGTCTTCGCAAAAAATAGAGGGGAAAATCGCCGATTTGTTGGTTAATGCCCCGTTTATGCCGACAGCGGATAACAGCGTAACGCCCGATGACGTTGCCGCATTAAAACGCTTTTGTGCGGTTTGGATAGGAGAAAATTTATGATTACTTGGGCTGCTCCATGGTGTATTTTACTTTTAGTGTTGCCTTTTGTGATTTATTTTTTGTTTCCGGCAGCCCGAAAATTATACGGTGATGCCTTGCGTGTGCCGTTTATCGGCGATTTTCTGCAAATAAAAGAAAACAGCGCCGAGGGCGGTTTGTCTGTCGGACGCGCCACAACTTCGGCGGCAAAAACATTGTTGTGGGGCGGAGTTTGGATTTTTACCGTATTGGCTTTATGTCGTCCGCAATTAGTCGGTGAGCCGTTACCGATAAAAAATAAAGGACGCGATATTTTATTGGTGGTAGATATTTCAAATTCTATGAGTACGCGTGATTTCCGCTACCAAAACAGAGCATATACCAGAATTGATGCCGTTAAAAACGTGGTTGGGCAGTTTGCAGATATGCGTAGAGATGACAGAATGGGCTTAATTTTGTTTGGTACAAGAGCCTATTTGCAAGTGCCTCTGACGTATGATAAAATCTCGTTAAAAGAAGTTTTGCAGGCAACGGATGCCGGTATGGCAGGGCAGTCAACCGCAATCGGCGATGCCTTGGGATTGGCTGTCAAGAATTTGGCGGAAGATGCCGAAAATAAAAAAAGTCAGGTGATAATTTTGCTGACAGACGGCGAAAATAATGACGGTCGGCTCTCGTTGGCACAGGCCGTTAAACTGGCTAAAGAAGAAAATATAAAGGTCTATACAATCGGCGTCGGTAGTGATGATACGGCGTTTTTCGGCGGATTCTTCGGTGTTGCCGGCGGCTCACAAATAGACGAAGCCGGACTTAAACAACTGGCTGACGAAACCAAAGGCTCATATTTTCGGGCGAAAGACGTTAATTCTCTGGTAGATGTATATGCTAAAATAGATAAACTTGAGCCGCGGGAACAACAAGGACGTTTTGTACAGGAAACCGAGGATTTATTTTATTATCCGGCGGCGCTTGCGCTGATTTTGTTTATGCTGGCGACATTGCTTTCACGAAAGGTTTGGTAAAATGGAAATGTGGCAGGAATTACATTTTTTACGCCCGTATTTTTTGTTGGCTTTGGTTTTGCCCGTTGTATTTTTTTGGCGGACATTTAAAGGCGGCAGCGCGCAATCAACGTGGGGACGTGTTTGTGATGCACACCTTTTGCAGTTTTTGTTGGTTAAAAACGGTGGCGGTACAAACAGACGGATTCCGCTGATTTTGGCGGCAATTATTGCCGGTCTTACCATAGTGGCGTTGGCAGGTCCGACTTTTACAAAAAAAGAAAATCCGGCGTTAAGTGTGGAAAATCCGCTGATGTTTGTGCTGAATAATTCTTCCGTAATGCTTGAAAAAAACGTTACACCGAATAGGTTGGAGCGGGCTAAATATATCATCGGCGATTTATTGTCGGCATTAGACGGTGCCGAAACGGGGTTACTGGTTTATAGTCGCGAACCGTTTGTGATTTCTCCAATGGCGGAAGATCCGACAATTATCGGTGGTCTGCTGCCCTCGGTTGAGTTTGACGTTATGCCGGAAAACGGCGATAGGCTGGATAGAGCCATAGATATGGCGGTAGAACGTATGCAGGCAGGCGGCTATAATTTTGGTAATCTGGTTATACTTACATCCGATGTCGGCGAAATGTTTGATGCTTCGTTGGAAAGTGCAGCAAAAGCCGTATCACACGGATTTGCGGTGAATATAATTAACGTAAATACGGAAAGTAACGAAAAGTTAAAAATGGTTGCCGCTAAAGGTAACGGAATTTATTTAAACTATAATCAAAATCTGACCGAATTGAGCAACAAAATAAACAACCTTTTCCATAAACGGATTAAACAAAGCGAAAATATGCAAAACGTATGGCTGGATGCCGGATATTATTTGTTTTGGCTGCCGGCTCTGTTGCTGTTGTATTTTTATCGGCGTGGGATGTTGACTTTGTTGCTGGTCGGCGGTTGGCTTAATGTTGCCGAGGCAGGTTGGTTTTTGAACGATAATCAGGAAGCAATGCGCGCCTTTGAAAATAAAGATTATACCAAGGCAACAACATTATTTACGGATGCAGACTGGCGCGGATCCGCTGCTTATAAAAACGGGGATTTCGCTACGGCGTATGCGGAATTTGCCAAAGGAAACGATGAAACCGCCCTCTATAATCAGGGAAATGCGTTGGCAAAAGCCGGAAAAATAGATGAAGCTATCAAAAAATATGAGGAAGTTTTGCAAAAAAATAAGGATTTTGCCGACGCGGAGTTTAATTTGGAATATCTGAAAAAACAACAACGGCAACAAAATCAACAGCAGAATAATCAGCAGGATAATCAGCAACGGCAAAATGAAGATAAGCAACAGCAATCTTCTTCGTCTTCGCAGGCGCAAAACGGTGAAAACAATGACCGTAACGAACAACGGCAAGAGCAGAATAAACAAGAAAAGCAAAACGCTGAAAATAACAATGCGCAGTCTGCCGAACAAAACGATTCGCAAAATGCCGAGCCAAAGGAAGATACAAGCAGCCAAACCGCGCAACAAACTCAAAATCAAGAGCAACAAAACGGTGATATGCAAAAGCAAAACGAACAGAATAATGAGGCAGACGATAAACAGACAGAAGAAAATAAATCTCAAAATCAGGAAAATGCACCAAACCAAAACAATAAACAAGAAGAAACAACAGAGCAAAATGAACAAAACAACGGAACTTCCGAAAAGCAAGCCCGAGAAGGCGAAGATGAATCCCTGTCGGGTGCTTATGCCAAACCGGGGGATGTTACGCCGGAAGAACGCGAAAAAATTCAGGCAAAAATGCAAAAATTCAGAGAAATTCCCGAAGATAAAGGAGGCTTGTTGCGCGCCTTTATTTTACGGGAATACAAAAAGAACAGATATGAAAATTAGCAGAGGTAAAAATGTATAAAAAGTTGTGCTTTATTTTATCGGTCCTTATCTTTTCGGCAACTCAGGTTGCTGCCGATACATTGCAGGCTACGGTTTCTAATACACAGGCCGTTGTCGGCGAGGTCTTTGATTTGGAAATTTCTTATGACGGTACCGGCGGAGGCAGTGTAGAACCGGATTTGTCTGCTTTACGGCAGGATTTTACAATTTATTCTACCTCAAATTCAATGCAAACCAGCTATATCAACGGCAAAATGTCACAACAACGCAGCTGGACGATAGGTTTGATGCCTAAAAACGAAGGGCAGGTGCAGATACCGGCGCTTAAAGTCGGAAATTTACAGACTAATCCGATAAAAATGGAAATCTTGCCCCAAGGCAGTTCTGTTAGTAACGCGGTTTCCGCTAAACAGGTCAGACAAGCCGATGATACGGCAGCAAATCGGTATAAGGCCGAATTTACGCTGGCAAACAATAATCCGTATGTACAACAACAGGTTAATGCCGAATTGACAATTTATGACAATGTCGGTCTACAGTTTACTTCTGAACCGGTATTTACGGATTCGGAAGACTGGATAATTCGCCAAATCGGTAATCCGGCGGTAGAAAATACGAATGATGGTGGACGCAAAATCACTTTCCGTTATGCGTTGTTTGCACAGAAAAGCGGCGATTTGATAATACCGTCAATTCAGACAGATGCCTTTTACGTTTCTTTTGATAAACCGCGCACGACCCAAAACAATCGTGGATTTTTCGGCTTTTTTGATATGGACATAGATAGTGCCTTCGGTACGCGTAAACCCGTAAAAATTATGACTAAGCCACAACCGATAACGGTTAAATCAATTCCGACGGATTATGGAACGGAACGTTGGTTGCCGGCAGAAAATCTGACAATGGCAGCCCGCTTTGTAGATAAAAATGCCGAATTTAAGGTGGGAGAAACAATCGCCCGCGAAGTTATTGTTATTGCCAAAGGGGTGCTGGAAACACAAATGCCGGAGTTAGAATTGGCAGCTCCGCAGAACTTTAAGCAATATCCGGAACGTCCGCAATATTCCACCGAAATCAGCGGCAATGATATTGTAACGCGCGCAATCACACGCATTGTTTATATTCCGCAAAAAAACGGTCAGAATATTTTACCGGAAATAA
>CAYOYE010000040.1:0-7053 GCA_964408115.1 uncultured Azospirillaceae bacterium | reverse complement strand
AAAAAATTTAGTGAAATATTTTCATACTTGTGGATAATGGGTATAAAATACAAAAGAGCTGAAATTATAAAGTTATAAAATCTTAATCCGGAGGGAAAAATAAATTATGTCGGAAAATAAAATATTAGTAATCGGCGGAGCCGGCTATATCGGCAGCCATGTAGTAAAATCGCTACTTGAAAATAAATTCAAAGTAACTGTGTATGATAACCTGTCTACCGGTCAAAGATGTAATTTATTTGCTGATGCTGAATTTATTGAGGGTGACATATTGGATTTTGCCTCGCTGGATAAAGCCATGAGCGGCAGATTTTCCGCCGTTGTCCATCTGGCTGCCAAAAAAGCCGTTGGCGAATCAATGGAAAAACCGGAAATGTATGCCGTAAACAACATCTGCGGTTCTATCAACATTTTTAACGCCATGTTAAAAAACGGAGTTAAGAACATTGTTTTTTCTTCAACTTCTGCTTCTTACGGTATGCCGAAATATATGCCGCTTGATGAAAATCACCCGATTAATCCGATGAGTTTCTACGGCTTTACCAAAGTAGAAATTGAGCGCGTTATGGATTGGTATTCCAAACTGAAAGATTTTCATTTTATCGCCCTGCGTTATTTTAACGCCGTTGGTTATGCGGCAGACGGCAGTATTCGCGGCAAAGAAATAAATCCGCAAAATCTGGTACCGATAATCATGGAAGTTGCAACCGGTAAACGTGACATTATTCACGTTTTCGGCAACGATTATGACACACCGGACGGAACGTGTATTCGTGATTATATCCATGTTGAAGATTTAGGTTCGGCACATGTTTTGGCCATAAAAAAACTGCTGCAAGACCCTACTTCACACATAATCAATCTCGGCACCAACAAAGGATCTTCGGTATTAGAGATTATTCATTCTGCCGAACGGGTTACCGGCCGTAAAATAAATTATGATTTTGCTCCACGCAGAGCCGGAGATCCGTCTGTTGTGATTGCCACCAATGATTTGGCGCAAAAGCTACTCGGATGGCAACCGAAATATACCGATATTGATGAAATCATAAAAACAACCTGGAATTTGGAAGTAAAATAATGGGAAATTTAACCGAACTTTGGACACAGCATGCGACAATGTCAGCCTTTGGATTGTGGGCAAGTTTTGGTATTGCTGTAATTTTATTGTTAGCAGCCGATTTATTTTGGTTTAACCGTAAAAACGAAGAACCTCATTTTTGGCACACTTTATGGATTTGTGTTGCCTATATAGCCGCAGCCCTGTTGTTCGGACTGTTTGTAATGTATGAAGACGGTACCGATAAAGGCATGGCATATTTTACGGGCTATCTGCTGG
This sequence comes from uncultured Azospirillaceae bacterium, assembly GCA_964408115.1. Lineage (GTDB taxonomy): Bacteria > Pseudomonadota > Alphaproteobacteria > RF32 > CAG-239 > RUG410. The sequence continues at coordinate 5,714 of CAYOYE010000040.1, read as the reverse complement.
AAAAGAGCCTGTCAATGGATAACATTTTTGTTATGTCAATGATTTTTGCCTCTCTTGGTATTCCGCGCATTTATCAGCATCGTGTTTTGTTTTGGGGTATTTTGGGCGCTCTGGTTATGCGTGGGCTGCTTATCGGTATCGGCGATGTTTTGGTCGTCCGTTTTCATTGGATTCTTTACCTGTTTTCGGCCTTTCTTATTTATACCGGCGGCAAAATGTTGCTAACCAAAGAAGATGAAGAAGGTAACGTTAAAGACAGTCGCATTTATAAGTTTTTATCTAAAGTATTTCATGTAACTCCGAAAATTTACGGTGAACATTTCTTCGTTAAGGAAAACGGGCATCACTACATTACGCCGTTATTCTTTGCGCTTGTGATTATAGAAACCATGGATGTGGTGTTTGCACTTGACAGTATTCCGGCAATTTTTTTGGTAACTACCGATGTCTATATCGTTTATACCAGTAATATATTTGCCATTTTGGGTCTACGCGCCCTATACTTTCTGCTGGCGGCCATTATCAGTAAATTTGCTTATCTTAAACCGGCGATTTCCATTATTTTGATTTTTATCGGGGCTAAAATATTTCTACCGAAAATCGGAATTGAGGTACAGGAATGGCAATCTCTTGCCGTTACTCTCGGTCTGTTAGCCGGCGGAATTTTGGTTTCGCTCCTCAAAAAAGGTAAGGCCAATGCCTAAAACAGGTGTATATTTGAGCTTTGGACGACATGGCCGTTACGGGCGCGATACAGCCATTGAACGGCAGAGTATGTTGGAAGCGTTTTTGAGCGGACAACAACTGTTTAAAAGTCTGCCGACAACCGAGAGCGTTTATTTTTCTCCTATCGCCCGAGCTGCCCAAACCGCCAAATTTCGGGCATTAGGCTTAAACTGTCCCAATCTTATAGAAACCGATTTTCTGCTTGAAAATGCTTCGGCTTTTTCCACCCGTTGCTTCATAGAACATTTGGTTTCTACCGCCATGGGTAAGGAAGATACTTTGAAGCACTATCATTTTGTAACCCACCTGCCGGTAATAGAAAAACTCGGACTTTCTTGTTTAGGGGCCGGTGAAATATGTATCTGTCAGGCTGCCAACTGGCAAGATATGCTCTGCAGTAATTTTACGACTACAATCATAACCAATCCCCCTGCAGACGAAATTGCCGTTTTACAACACAAAATGAACGTTTCACCTGCCGAACTGGAAAATCTTTCGGCAGATAAAATATTTTCTCTCTGTCGGCAAGCCATTTAAATTTAAGAATTTTTGAGAGCCAAAAACTCCAATTCTTTCAGCTTATCCCGATAAATCATAGCCTGTTCAAATTCCAGATTTTGCGCTGCCTCTTTCATCAGTTTGGTATATTCTTTAATTTTTTTATCAATATCCTTAACTTTTTCGGCATCTTTTGTATCATCTTTAACAAAATCGGTTTCCGTCATTTCTTTTAAGGTTGAGGATATGCTCTTTTTAATGGTTTGCGGAGTTATCCCATGCGCCAAATTATATTCGGTTTGTTTGTGACGCCGCCGCTCGGTTTCATCAAGTGCCGTTTTTATGGAATCCGTCATTTTATCGGCATAAAGAATAACCCTTCCCTCGGCATTACGCGCCGCCCTGCCGATTGTTTGAATCAGTGAACGGGTAGAACGTAAAAATCCCTCTTTATCGGCATCTAAAACCGCCACCAAAGAACATTCCGGAATATCCAAGCCTTCGCGCAACAGGTTTATTCCGACTAACACATCAAAAACACCCAAACGTAAATCACGAATAATCTCTATACGTTCCAATGTATCAATATCCGAGTGCATATATCTTACTTTTACACCGTTATCATGCAGATATTCGGTTAAATCTTCCGCCATCTTTTTGGTTAAGGTTGTTACCAAAACCCTCTCGCCTTTCTGCGCCGTTTTCCGACATTCTTCCATCAAATCATCTACCTGATTTTCAACCGGCCGAATCAAACAGAGCGGGTCGGTCAAACCGGTCGGACGAATTACCTGTTCCGAAAAAACGCCCTTACTTTGTTGCAATTCCCAATCCCCCGGAGTTGCCGAAACAAAAATTGTCTGCGGGCGCATTTTATTCCATTCTTCAAATTTCAGCGGTCTGTTATCTAAACACGAAGGCAAACGAAAACCATAGTCGGCCAGCGTTGACTTGCGGTTTTGGTCGCCCCGATACATGGCCCCGATTTGCGGTACGGCAATATGGCTTTCATCAATAAAAAGCAAGGCATTTTTCGGAAAATACTCAAACAGTGTCGGAGGCGGTTCTCCGGAGGCGCGTCCGGTAAGATAGCGCGAATAATTTTCTATCCCCTTACAATGGCCGGTTGTATCCATCATTTCCAAATCAAAGTGCGTTCTTTGTTCCAAGCGTTGCGCCTCTAACAGTTTGCCCTGCTCCTTAAATTCCTGCAAGCGTACTGCCAAATCCTGCCGAATATGTGTCATTGCCTGTGACAGCGCCGGACGCGGCGTAACATAGTGGTTAGCAGGATACACCGTTATTTCTTCCAGTTGGCGTGTTTTTTTACCGGTTAAAACATCAAACTCATAAATTTCTTCTATTTCATCACCGAAAAACGAAACTCTCCAGGCTCTATCTTCATAGTGGGCCGGAAAAATATCCAAACTGTCGCCATGTACCCGAAAAGTGCTGCGTACAAAATTAACACTGCAACGTTCATACAGCAACTCGGTCAAATGGCGGTTAATATCGGCAATATCCACCACATCACCGACTTTCAGCTGAAACACCATGGCCGAATACGATTCCATGCTGCCCAAACCGTAAATACAGGAAACTGAAGCCACGATAATTACGTCTTTTTCTTCCAGCACATTACGGGTCGCCCCATGACGCATACGATCAATCTGTTCATTAATTGCCGAATCTTTTTCAATATATGTATCGGTTTTCGGGATATAGGCTTCCGGCTGATAATAGTCATAGTATGAAACAAAATATTCCACCCGATTATGCGGAAAAAACTCTTTCATTTCGGCATACAGCTGCGCGGCTAAAATTTTGTTCGGTTCCATAATCAACGCCGGACGTTTGCATTGTTCTATAATTTTAGCCATTGTAAACGTCTTTCCGGAGCCGGTAACACCCAGCAGCACCTGATTACGCTCGCCGCGTTCAATCCCTTCACATAGCTCCTTAATTGCCTGCGGCTGATCACCCGAAGGCTCAAACGGACTTTCTATCTTAAATTCATTTTCGCTGTTCACTTTCCGCACCTCAAACATATTCCTTATATTTAATGCGGAATAAACGATTGTCAATTAATAAATTTCAACTGCTTAAAGCCGATTAGTAAGTATATTTATTGCGAGAACGCAAATATTCGCCAATTTTATTGCGGTCGGACAAATCTTCATCGGTTAAAAGTGCCGGCGGAGTAGTCCCCAAAATTTTGGCTTTGTCAATATCCGACTTATTTAACATTTTGGCATAAGCAATCAACTTTTTATCGGAATAAGTTTTCAACATATAATCTATCAGCCGATTCTCAGCCGACTGTGCTTTTACAACTTCTTCCGGAGAAATAACGTTTTCATTACCCAGTAATGTATTATCCATATCTGCCGCACCGGCAACAGCAGTTAAAGACAACAACACCGACAAGCTCAACACCGTTTTTTTCATAATTCCACCTCCGTCACAATCTTCACAAATTCTAACACCTAAAAAGCCGAAAGTCAGTTACAAATTTGTTAAATTCCGCCAATCTGCTTCCGAAATCTGTTTTAGATTCTGCTTTTATCGTCTTTTTTGCCGATTCCGAAATTCATTGATAATATGCTGACGACATAATATCTTCGGTGTGTCGGTTCTTTGGCAAAATAAAATATTTCGGTCAACAGGCGTTTTAGCAAAAAGAAGCCGAGCTGCCATACCGATTTTTTATACGGCGACATCTGGGCATATTTCAGCCACACATTTTTCTGCGGATGCCGACAATAGGCATGCCATGGCTTTTTCACAAATCCGGTATAATGAATAACCAGCGGATTCGCAAAATGTTTTACAAAAGACGGCACATTATATTTTTGCGCCAAAAACTTTACTTTTTCGTCCCACATACCGTTCAAAATATCCTGATCATGCGAAACGATATGTTCGTGATTTTCGCGATAATACGCAAGTGCTTCGGCTAAAACATCATGTTGTGCCAATGCTTTTACGTTTAGCAACAACATTCCGGAATTAAAATATCTACCGCCTTTAAGGTGCAAATTTTGCGTCTGAAACGCGCCTTTTTCTTCCACCGCGCCAGCCGCATAACCGTCTAAATTTTCGGCAAACAAGTCATCCAGCGGTCCGGTTACAATCATATCGCCATCCAAATACAAAACCTTTTCCACGCCTTGCGGCACAAAATCCAAAATCTTAAAACGGTACAAACAACCTAACGAAATATAACCGAAATCCATTTTTTGCCACGCGCTAAAATCTTCCGCCTGTATGGTATGCAGTTCCACTGCACACTCTTTTAGCGAGTTCAAAGTGCGTAGTACGGCAATATCCTCCTCGTTAATATCCGCGGAAATAAGGTGAAAAACCTGCCGGCTGTCAGGTATAGCATTTGCCAAAACCGAGGTCATGGTAACTGCGGTAAACGGCAGGTACTTGCGGTCGGCACAAAAGAAAATATGTTGTTCCATCTGTTTATTCTCCGATTGTCTGTGAAATCAACTCAAGCCATTGGGCAATAATTTTTTGCGGTGCATACTTTGCCATATCCGCGCGTGCAAACTCGCCCATCTGACGGCGCAATTCGGCATTTTGCATCAATACCCGCAATTTTGCCGCAAGTTCGGCAATATCCGCCACCAAATATCCGCTTTTTTCATTTACCAAAATACGGTTAATTGCATACGCAAATTTATATCCCACCCCCGGTAATCCTAATGCCAACCCGTCTGCGAGTCCATACCCGAATCCCTCGGTGTAGCTTGGCAAAGCCACAATATCCGCCGCCAAATATTCGTCCGTAATATTGTGCGAAAAACCGCAAAACAATATCCGTTCCTGCAAATTATTTTTAGCAATCAGTTCCTGTAACTCCTGCATATATTTTTTATGCCTACGCGAATTTTTGACCCGTCCGAAAAATTTTATTTTCCATTGAGGAAACTCATCTGCCAGCAAAATAAACGCCTCAATCAAATCTCGCTGCCGCTTGGCTCTGGCAATTTGGGCAACATGAATAATCGTGTTGTTTTGTACGGCATAATCTTTATGTTGTTCCGGCATTGGCACCTGATTTGCTATCACTACCACTTTTTTATCCGGAAACTCGGCCTTTACCAAAGGGACGAATTCCGGCATCAAAACCTGCACCACCGCAACCTGCTTCATCAAATGATGAAACAACGCTTTTTGCCATTTATGTTTCAGATGCTTGGCAAACACTTCGTCAGGCGGATTGTGCATCATCAAAACAATCGGGATATGATGATTTTGCCATAACGTTACATTTAATAAATCCTGTAAAAAATAACAGATTATAATATCCGGCTTTACCGTACGGATTACTTTGGCAAAGCGAAATGTAGGTAACGTTACAAAGCGACGTATTTTATGCCACAAATTGCGCAGCGGATTAGCGGTTTTGCCGCTTAAATTGATTTTTTGCACCTTGGGATTTATCTCGGCCTCGGCTTTATTTTCATAGCTATCGCACA
>CAYOYE010000039.1:0-7057 GCA_964408115.1 uncultured Azospirillaceae bacterium | reverse complement strand
TCTGTTGAAGAATAGTTGTTAAACAATGCTTTTCAGCCGATTCGCTCTATTATTTTGCGGGCGATTTCTTCATAAGATTTTGTGTGCGGACTATCCGGATTGCCGGCGACAATCGGTGTGCCGCTGTCGGCATTTTGCCTAATTTCCATATTAAGCGGTATTTCTCCTAAAAAGATCTCGCCCATGCTCTCGGCGGTTTCTTTGGCGCCGGCATGGCTGAATATATCGGAGCGTTCGCCACAATGAGGACAGATAAAATAGCTCATATTTTCTACCACACCTAAAATCGGTGTTCCTGTTTTTTTGAACATATTAATCCCCTTAACCGCATCAATCAGGGCAATATCCTGTGGAGTTGATACAATAACGATACCGCTGAAATTTATTTTCTGCGAGAGGGTAATTTGTATATCTCCGGTCCCTGGCGGCATATCAACCACCATAATGTCTATATTATTCCACTTTGTTTGCGTCATCAGCTGTTCCAATGCTCCGCAAGCCTTACTGCCACGCCAGATAAGAGGCGTATCACGTTTGATTAATGAACCGATTGAAACGGATTCTATTCCGTATTCTTGAAACGGAGTAAAGTTTTGCCCGTCATCCGATGTCAGAGGCTGATTTTCGTAGCCTAACATGGTGGGAATGGACGGACCGTAAATGTCGGCATCTAACAGGGCTGTTTTTTTCCCGAAATTTGCCAAAGCTAAAGCAAGGTTCACCGCTGTAGTTGATTTACCCACGCCGCCTTTTCCCGAGGCTACACCTATAATGTGCTTGACATTGGGAATATGCCATTTTTCAATGTTATTTACGGATTGATTGATATTTTGTTCGCTGACAAAAATAAGCGCTACCTTTTTACCGCCGGCTTGAGATAATTTTTGTTTAAGCTGCTGCGAAAAGGCTTCGTTTTCGGCAACATTGTAAATTTCTATTATGATTCGCGTATCGGTTTGCTTAATTTCTTTTACCGATTCGCTGGGATAGTAGTCATTTACAATAGTTATAATCTCATTTTCAGTCATATTTTTTCTCCGTATGTGGATATTAATTCATACTTAATTGTTTTTATCGGATATTTGCATTATCTTAATACAAGAAATAAAAAATACAAAGGAAAAGATATGGCTAAAAACATAAACCCATGGGATAATGATGGCACAGATGAAGATCAGGGCTGGATTCTGAAGGGTGATATTTTGAACAAAAACAAAATAGTTGACTTTGGCAAAATTGCCCGTATGAACGGGACAAAAGAGCCATGGGATAAATATCTGAAATACGGAGTTCTGTTGTTGCTGGCGTTATGGGGCGCATCCGGATTCTATCAGGTGCAACCAAGTGAAGAAGGTGTTGTTTTGCGGTTTGGTAAATATAACGAAACTACCGATGCCGGTCTGCACTATCATTTGCCTTCGCCAATAGAGGAGGTTGTAAAAGTCAATGTAACACAAGAGCGGAGTATTAATCTCGGCTCGTCGGAAAATCGTGATTACCGCAACAGCGCGTTTACGGAAAGCCACATGCTGACAGGGGATGAAAATATTGTAGATATCAACCTGACCGTTGTGTGGAAAATCAAAAACTCCAAAGATTATTTGTTTAGTATGCGTAGTCCGGATGAAACGGTTAGCGTTGCCGCACAGTCCGTTTTGCGCGAAATTGTCGGACAATCCGAAATGCAGCCGATTATTACCGGCGATCGCGGTAAAGTGGAAGATGATACTCAAACGGAATTACAACGCGTGCTGGACGAATTCGGTGCCGGTATAGAAATTGTACGCGTAAAATTGCAAAAGGCTGATCCACCGCGCGAAGTTGTTGATGCGTTCAATGAAGTGCAACGGGCTAAAGCCGATATGGAGCGTTTTAAAAATGAGGCTGAAGCATATCGTAATGAGGTTATTCCGAATGCCAAAGGAAAGGCCGCCCAAATTACACAAGATGCCGAGGCTTATAAGGCTTCAACCGTAAACAAGGCACAAGGTGAGGCTAATCGTTTTGCATCTGTTCATTCGGCGTACAAAAAAGGGCGTACGGTAACGGCAAAAAAACTATATATTGAGGCAATGGAAGATGTTTTAAAACGGTCGGAAAAAGTGATTGTAGACCCTTCGCAAAAAGGTAATCTGTTACCGGTGTTGCAATTAAAAAGCCAATCAGGCGGAAAGGAATAAAAAATGAAAATAACTAATTTAGGCCTTTATATTTTAGGCTTTCTGGCTTTGGCTACGGTGGTTGTAACCGGTTCAATGTATATTGTGTATCAGTCGGAGCAGGCAATTGTTTTGCAATTCGGTGAGCCGGTACGTCTGGTTACCGAAGCCGGATTGAAATTTAAGATGCCGTTTATTCAAAATGTTGTATTTTATGACGCACGTTTGCTTAATTTGGATCCGCCGGCGCAGGAAGTTGTGCTGAACGATAAAAAACGGTTAGATGTAGACAGCTTCACACGTTATCGGATAATTGATCCGTTAAAGTTTTATAAAACCGTCCGTACGGAAGCGCAGGCGCGTAGCAAACTTGCCGAGATCGTCAATTCTTCTTTGCGTAAAGTTTTGGGGCGTTGTACGCTGACCGAATTGCTCTCACAAAAGCGCACTCAAATAATGGAAGATATCAGCAAAACGGTAAAGAAAGATGCGGAAGCTATCGGCGTAAGTGTGGCAGATGTGCGGATACGGCGGGCCGATTTACCGATAGAAGTAATGCAGGCCATTAACGAACGTATGAAAACCGAGCGGGAACGTGATGCCAAAGAATTTCGGGCTAAAGGTAAACAAGAGGCACAAAATATTCGGGCTACTGCCGATAAGGAAGCTACGATAATTGTGGCAGAGGCCGAAAAAAACGCCCAGATTACACGCGGTGAAGGTGATAAGGAAGCTGTCGTAATATGGAATAAGGCGGTTGGGGGCGACGTGGAGTTTTATAATTTTTACCGCTCGTTGGAAGCCTATAAAAATTCACTGGGCAATAATGGAACTTCTTTGGTTTTGTCGCCGGATTCGGAATTTTTTAAGTATTTTAACAAAATAATGAAAGTGTCGGATAAATAATGTCAAAGTTTTTGGTAACTCTGTTATTTTTAACGCTTCCGCTACGAGTGTCGGCGGAAAATATTGCGCTTGAAGATGTAATAGAAGAAGCAAACCGCTCGGTTGTCAACGTTGAAGTAGATACGGTCGGTGGCGGTCAGACAATGGGTGCCGGAACAATTATCAGTGCTGACGGATATGTTGTTACGAATGCGCATGTTACGGAAGATGCTGCAAAAATTGCGGTGGTTACTTTTGATGATGAATATTATGAAGCGTCCTTGGTAGGGGCTGATGATAAGACTGATGTCGCTTTATTGAAAGTGCAAAAGCCTATAGGTTTTGAACCGGTTGATTTTGCCGATTCGGATAGTGTGCGTGTCGGAAACAGCGTATTTGCCGTCGGAAATCCGTATGGCTTAGGTAACAGTGTTTCTTTAGGTATTATTTCCGCTAAAGAGCGGGATATAGAAAAAGGTCCGTATGATGATTTTTTGCAAACTGATGCTGCCATTAATCAGGGAAATTCCGGCGGTCCTTTATTTAATACTGCAGGCCGTATGGTCGGAATGAATACGGCGATTTTTTCTTTAGACGGCAGTAATTCCGGTGTCGGATTCGCTACCCCGTCTAACATTGTTCGGTGGGTGGCGGAACAACTACAACAAAACGGAAAAGTCGTTCGGGGTTGGATTGGCATTAGCGTGCAAAAAATACGCTCTAAAAATCCGGATGATAAGAATGTTTTGGCCATTGCGGCTATGGCTGCCGATTCTCCGGCGGCAAAGGCCGGTTTGCGTGTCGGTGATATTATTACGGCTTTTGGTGAAATACCTCTGAATAATCCGCGGGTATTTTCCTTAAACGTTTCTAAAATGCCTCCGGATACCGAAATACCGGTTACGGTGAGAAGGGACGGCAAGTCGTTTGATGTGGTTGTAAAAACGGTGCAAATGCCGATAAATGCAGATGAAAATGAATCTGTAAAAATAAATGGACTAATGTCGGGAGAAACTGATGACAGGTTACAAAATTTGGCGGATTTAGGCATTGATAAAGACGGCGCATATAAGGCTGCCGATTTTCCGGAACTTGGTTTAAAAGCGTATTTTGATGAGCAAACGCGCGAGTTTGTGGTAACCGAGGTTTCCGAAAATACGCAGTCGGCACTTAAAGGCATCAAAATCGGTGATAGATTTAACCGCATCAACGGAAACAGAATATTCGGTGTAGAAGATTTACATGTCAAAATAAAAGAAGCTGCTGACGGTAAAATCAGTCTGAATATGCACGATAATAAAGATATATATACGGTTACATTGCAGGTGAGTGCGGATAATGAACAGAATTGATTTTTACCATCTTCAAAAACAACTGCCGGAAGATGCTTTGCCTAAATTACTGCAAAAGGCTTATGATACGGGAAAAAAAATTAAAATAAAAACCGTAAACGAGGAGCGGACAGAAACTCTGAATGCGCTTTTATGGGCATTTGATGATGAAAGTTTTATACCGCATGGTACAAAAAAAGACGGCTTTGCCGAACAGCAACCGATTTTTATAAGCTGCGAAGCTAATAACCCTAACGGAGCAGAATATCTTTTTTTGTTGGACGGGGCAACGGAAACGGTAGATTCTTTACAAAAATATGAGCGCATTTTTAATTTGTTTGACGGTAATACGGAAAGCAATCTCTCTGCGGCACGCGAGTTTTGGAAATTGTGTAAAAATTCCGGTTTTGATGTGCATTATTGGCAACAATCGGAAAGAGGAAAATGGGAGCAAAAAGCCTAAACATCTGGCTATACGGGCATAAAAGATAAATAATTCTTGCGCATTTTGCAAAAAAAATTATTATCATAAGAAATAACGACAGATGGAGAGACAAATGGACGAGAATACAGATATTGAAGTCGCTAAACAAACTATTGAACGCGAAATAGAAGCTCTTAAAGTTATGGAAAACGAACTTGACGGGACTTTGTCACAAGTGCTGGACGTTTTGGAAAATACAAAAGGTCGCGTAATTATTACCGGTATGGGAAAATCCGGACATATTGCCCGCAAAATAAGTGCCACAATGGCCTCAACCGGTACGCCTTCTTTCTTTTTGCACCCCGGTGAGGCAAGTCATGGCGATTTGGGTATGATAACCGCCGAAGATTCGGTTATTGCTATTTCAAATAGCGGCGAATCAAAAGAACTATCGGATATTCTGGTATACTGTCGGCGTTTCGGTGTGCCGTTGATTGCTATTACCAAAAATGCGGAAAGTTCACTAGGTAAAAACAGCGATTACGTTTTGAAACTTCCGGCTAATCGTGAGGCTTGTCCGCTTGGGTTGGCTCCAATGTCGTCTACAACTGCCACTTTGGTGATGGGCGATATTCTGTCGGCTGATTTGATGGTGCGTCGTGGATTTACCGAAGCGGATTTCAAACTGCGCCACCCCGGTGGAAAGCTCGGCTCCGTTTTACGGCATGTTTCCGATATTATGCACACCGGTGATGAAATGCCGATTATTCGTGACAACGCCATTATGCAAGAGGCCTTAATGACAATGTCAGCCAAAATGCTGGGTTGTGTGGGGATTGTTAATGATGCCGGTGAACTGGTCGGGATGATAACCGACGGTGATTTACGTCGTTGGATGTCTCCGGAACTGATTTCGGAAAAGGTTAGTAAGGTGATGACCAAAAATCCGCGTACGATTGGTCCGGATATTTTAATTGCCGAGGCGGTTAATATTATGAACAATACCGGCCGCGGTATTACTAATTTGTTTGTTTTGCAGGATAAAAAGCCTGTCGGGGTTATCCATATTCACGATTGTTTGAAAGCCGGAGTCAGCTGATATATGTTTGATTCGCACGAAATAGACGCTTTTTTTAACGGTGATAAATCGTTTGATGACGCTAAAAACAGTAGCGGAAAGCCGCGTAAATCTATATGGTTGCGCTTTGTAAAACTCGGCTTCCCTTGTGTTGCAGCGGCTCTATTGGGTGTGATGTTTATTCTCCCTAACATCAAAAAAAATATAGAAATTAGGGATGATATTACCAAACTTCATAAAAATGAAATGGAAAAACTGCATATTGAAGATACCACATTTCATATAACGGACGCTAAAAATCGTGTGAATACCATAACGGCCGATGGGGTTGACGAGGTGACCCCGGGTTCATCGGAAGTAAAAATAAGTAATCCGAAAGGGAATATTCCAACGGACAAAGGAAAGTTGGAAATTTCGGCACAAACCGGATATTATGAGCAAAAAGCAAATGTCTTAACCTTACAGGAAAATGTACATACGGTTGTTGATGACGGTACGGTTGTAGATACTTCTGCTGCAACATACGATTTTGCGGCAGAATACGGCCATGGCGAAGAAACGGTAACGGCGCTCGGAGAGTGGGGAACGGCCGAAGCGGAAGGTTTTGAATATCGTAAGAACGAAGATTTGCTTATTTTGTTTGGTCATACCAAGATTAAAACGGCGGACGGAATATTGACATCGGAAACGGAAACCCGCTATTTTCAGGCTGAAAATAAGTCAATTTCTTTAGGAAATGTAGTATTTCGGCAAAAAGAAAATGAAGTGCGTGCCGATAAGGTTGTTGCGTATTTTAGTAAAAAAGAAAAAATGGATATAAGCCGGATTGAGGCGTATGGAAACGTGGTTGTCACAACTAAAGACGGTACGGCTCGCGGAGATGTCGGCTATTATTATCAGGAAAAGGCTCTGGTTGAACTTATCGGTAATGTTGTAATAGAGCAAAATGGCAACTTTATTCATGGTAGTCGGGCGCAAACAGATTTAAATACATCGGTAAGTCGCGTATTAGCCGATAAGACAAAAGGTGAACGCATTACCGGTACATTTTATAACAAAAGAAAGGCAAAAAATGGCAAATAATGAAAACGCCGTATTGGAAATTTTCAACATAGGTAAAAAATATAAAAAAAGGACTGTGCTGAAAAATGTTTCTCTGCATGTCAAAAAAGGCGAAGCA
>CAYOYE010000038.1:0-7070 GCA_964408115.1 uncultured Azospirillaceae bacterium | reverse complement strand
CAAAATATCAATAAGTTACAATTTTTAAAACACCTTGCCTATAAATCTTAATTAAATACGTCATATCGCGCAAAAAAGTTCGTAAATTAAATCAAAATCCAAAATACAAAAGGTGCAAAATTACACTATTTCAATTATCATAGGCGGAAAAAGTTAATGATTTATTAACGAAAACCAAAAAGTGTATAAAAAAGGCATTTAGTACACATTGAAGTAGGCGTTTTGAGGATTATTTAGTTTAGCGAACCTGATTTTGTTAATTTTTTTAAGGAGATTTGAAATGACTTATGGTGTTCGCTATCCGACTTTAGCATTTATTACCGGTGGTACGGGGCAGGCAAGTGAGGGCATTCCGCCGCAACCTTTTGAAACATTTTGCTATGATTCGGCGCTAATGGAAGCCAAAATAGAAAATTTTAACGTAGTTCCATATACTTCGGTTTTGCCGAAAGAAGTTTACGGGCATATTGTTCCTGTGGATAAAGTGGTAAATCAGTTTAAGCATGGCGCGGTTTTGGAAGTAATTATGGCAGGTAACGGCGCAAGTCGTGATGATCATAAAGCGATTGCAACCGGTGTCGGTATATGCTGGGGTAAAGATGCCAAAGGAGAACTTATCGGTGGCTGGGCTGCCGAATATGTAGAATATTTTGATACGCAGATTGATGATGAAATCGCCAAAGGGCATGCCGAAATGTGGCTTAACAAGTCGTTGCAACACGAACTGGATATCCGCGGCGTACAAAAACACAGCGAATTTCAGATGTATCACAACTATATCAATATTACCGAGCAATTCGGCTATAGTTTGACGTGCCTAGGCTTTTTGAACTTTGAAAATGCCGAGCCGGCAAAAATTTAAGAATACGGGCGACAGTTAATTGACTTAGGACTGTCGCCGCTTTTGTTTTTTGTGTGAGAGGAAAATTTTATGACCGATAAAAAAGGAATTTTTATGACAGACCGCAAAAAAACTTCTGTTTCGCCAGCCGAAAAAGATTCCGGTGGTTTAGGGGTTTGGGCGTTAGCGGGTATTGTCGTCAGCTCAATGATTGGCGGCGGCATCTACAGTCTGCCGCAGAATATGGCTGCCGGCGCTTCGGCAGGAGCAGTATTGTTAGCCTGGATAATCACCGGAATAGGCGTTTATTTTATTGCCAACACATTTCGGATACTTTCGGTGGTTAAGCCCGATTTAACGGCCGGTATTTATATGTATAGTCGTGCCGGTTTCGGTCCGTATGTCGGTTTTACAATCGGTTGGTCATACTGGCTATGTCAAATTTGCGGTAATGTCGGGTATGCCGTTATTACAATGGATTCACTTAACTACTTTTTTCCGCCGTATTTTGCCGGAGGTAACAATATAGCTTCCATTATCGGTGGTTCGCTGCTGATTTGGGGATTTAACTTTTTGGTTTTGCGTGGTATTAAACAGGCGACCATTATCAACCTTATCGGTACGGTTGCCAAAATAGTGCCGTTACTGTTGTTTATTGTGATTGTGGCATTTATGTTTCAGGAAAATAAATTTGACTTTGATTTTTGGGGAGAAATGCCGGCAACGGCGAATAAATTAGGTGGATTGTCTACACAAATAAAGAGTACGATGCTGGTAACGTTGTGGGCATTTATCGGTATTGAAGGGGCTGTTGTGATGTCCAAACACGCAAAATCTCCACAAACGGTTGGCAGAGCAACATTTTTCGGCTTTATCGGATGTCTGACGATTTATGTTTTGTTGTCATTGTTGCCGTTTGGTGTGATGTATCAACCGGAGCTGGCGGCAATAGCTAATCCGTCTACGGCAGGCGTATTGGAAGTTTTAGTCGGAAAGTGGGGTGCTTGGCTTATGAATATCGGCTTGCTTATTTCGGTTTTGACCAGTTGGCTGGCCTGGACCGTAATTACGGCACAAATTCCGCAAGCTGCGGCTGAAAACGGCACGTTTCCGAAAGAATTTGCCGCCGAAAACGCTCATAAAGCGCCGTCTGTTTCGCTTTGGGTAACCAGTGCCTTAATGCAGTTGTTTATGCTGTTGGTATATTTTTCGGGTAATGCCTGGAATACTATGTTGAGCATAACCGGAGTTATGGTGTTGCCGGCCTATTTTTCCAGTTGTGCATATTTATGGAAAATTTGCGAAGACCACGAATATCCGCTCAATTTTTATGTTAGACGTTCGTTTGCCTTGTTTTCCGGTATAATGGGGTCATTGTATGCCCTATGGCTGATTTATGCCGCCGGTCTTAATTATCTGTTAATGGCGGTTATATTTATGGCTGTCGGTATTCCGGTTTATATTTGGGCCAAAAAGCAAAACGAACCGAACAAGCCGGCGTTTACGGTCGGTGAGGGGATAGTGGCGGCATTTATGGTTATTATTGCAATTTTTGCCGTCTATGCAATGGCGCGAGGTATTATTAACGTCTGATAAAATAAAACACCGCTCTAACGATTAAGGCGGTGTTTTTTATTTGCATTACGGCAAATTCTTAAATATCCAAAGCTTTGCGATAAGTATCAACAACCAGCTCTTGTTCATCACGATCGGCAGCATTCATTTTGCGTAATTTCAAAACCGTACGCATAGCCTTAACGTCAAAGCCGGCGGATTTTGCTTCGGCAAAAATATCGCGGATATCACTCTGAATACCTTTTTTTTCTTCTTCCAAGCGTTCAATTCTTTCAATAAGAGAGCGCAATCTGTCAACGGCAACTCCGCCGACTTCCGTATTTACTTGATTTTCATCAGCCATTATTTTTCTCCTCCTAAATGGTGATATTATTTTTAGCAGACTAAATTTAGTTTGACAAGTGATAAAATTATCTTAATTTAATCTTTAAACTAACAACTTTTTAACCTATATGTTCTATAACTAAAGGCAACAATTTTAAGGGGGATTATTATATGCCTATAGACACACATACTAAAATTCTAGCCACCGTAGGTCCTTCTACGGCATCGGAAGAAATGCTTGAAAAACTTGTACAATCAGGTGCAGATGCTTTTCGTTTTAACTTTAGCCATGGCACGCACGAAGAACATGCCGAACGCTATGAAATTGTCCGCAGACTGGCCGAAAAATATGACCGCCACTTAACGATTATTGCCGATTTGCAAGGTCCGAAGTTGCGCATAGGAACATTTAAGAAAGATAAAGTTTTACTGCAAAACGGGCAGAAATTTACGCTGGATATGAAAGATGAAGCCGGTGATGAAAGCAGAGTTACGCTGCCGCACAAAGAAATTTTTGCGGCACTTAAAGACGGGGATATGCTGTTATTAAATGACGGCAATATAGAATTGAAAGTTCTGAAAAAAACGGCGGATTCTGCCGAAACGGAAGTTATTGTCGGCGGTTATTTGTCGGCGCATAAGGGCGTTAATCTGCCGAATGTTAAGTTGCCGATTTCGGCGATTACCGAAAAGGATAGAGAAGATTTGGCGTTTGCGCTGAAATTGGGCGTAGATTGGGTTTGCCTGTCGTTTGTACAAAGTGTTGAAGATGTGTTGACGGCGCGCAAACTTATCGGTGATAAGGCATGGATTATTTCTAAACTGGAAAAGCCGAGTGCGTTAGATGAGCTGGAAGAAGTTATCAAACAATCGGACGGTATTATGGTGGCGCGCGGTGATTTGGGGGTAGAATGTCCGATTCATACCGTACCGGTTTTGCAAAAGCGGATTGTAAAAGCGTGTCGCAAATATGCCCGACCGGTTATTGTGGCAACTCAGATGTTGGAATCTATGATAAACAATCCGACCCCGACCAGAGCCGAAGTTTCGGATGTGGCGACTGCCGTTTATGACGGGGCGGATGCCGTTATGTTGTCGGCTGAAACTGCTGCCGGTAATTATCCGGCGGAAGCGGTGGCTATGATGCACCACATAATTACGCAGGTAGAGAATGATGCGTCATATTATTCCTGTATTCAGCGCGATAAAGATATTTCCGGCTGTTGCGATATGGCAGATGCCATAACCTATGCTGCCAACGGAATGCTGGATATTTTACCGAACGTTGCCTCCATTGTGACTTATACCGCGTCCGGATTTACAACATTTTCTATGGCGCGTGAGCGTCCGAGGCTGACTATTTTAGCCTTGACACCGTCATTGGAAGTTGCTCGGCGTTTAGGTATTGTTTGGGGAACAAAGAGCTATGTAAATGCCGAAGTATTTAAGGATTTTTCTAAATTAGAATCAGTTGCGGTGGATACAACACAAAAAGTTAAACTTGGTAAAAAAGGCGATTATATCATCATTACCGCAGGTTATCCGTTAGGGGAACGCGGTATGACCAACCTGATACATACCGTTCAAATTTAATTAAGTTTATAAATAAAAAACTCTCCTTACAAAATAAGGAGAGTTTTTTTAGGCTTTTATACAAATTAGAATTTGTATTTGGCGCTTAACATTCCCGTATTATCATAATATTTTTGACGGAAACGTCCCTCGTAAGCGGCCGAAACTTCAATGCTGTCGGTCAGCTCGGCAGTTAATCCTGCTCCAACTTCAACGCCAAAGCGTTTTAATGATTCGCCGTTAACGTGATAAGCCGCATTATTTGCCAAAACGACATTAGCCGAAGCATCATCATTTTTCAAATCATAAGTAGCGGCAGCGCGTACTTCCGGACGCAATACAACATTTTTGTAGGTAAAGTCTTTGCTGATAGAAGCACCGGCAACGGCTGTCCAAATATCATATTTGTTATCGTCAACCCGACTACCCAAAGTATCGGTATAAGCGTCTTGTTTTACATGAACATATCTCAAACCTGCAGACGGTGTGATTTTTGTTGTTCCAAAGTGGAAGTCATAACCGGTCATAATTTGAGCGGCAACGGTATCAACATCATAATCGCCTTTAATCTGATTACCCAATACGGATTTTTCCTCTTTATAATCAGACCAGTTGTAAGAAGCTATAGCGTTTACAAACCAGTTATTCGGCTTATATTCACCATAAACGAAAGCGGTATTTGTATCAATATCTGTATCGCGCAAGAAACCGTCAACATCCGTATCGGTATAAGCATAGCCCAAACCGGCTTTTACGGAATCACCGAAATATTTTTCGGCACCAAAGGCAACGCCGTTAGAATCTGCCGTAAAGCCTTTTTTGTTTTTGATTGTATCGTTTTCTAATTTTGCCCGATTGTAAATACCTTTCAACCAAACGGCACCGCGTTCCAAAATGCTGTCGCCGGAAGAAATACCCTGATTACCGGCAACCGAACCGCTGCTTAAACGACTGGCAACTGCACCAAATATCTGATTTACGTTTGTTGTCTGAACGTGATGAATCATTGGTGCGGTTTCGGTAGAAACTGCGGTAGCGGCGTCTATAGCTGCTTTAACTTTTGCGCTGTCGCCGGATTGCAACATATCGTTAATATTGCCGGCAATGTTATTGAACGCGGTATTATCTTCGGATTTACCGGAAGTCAAGGCGTCTATAACGTTAGCCGTATCTTTTGTGGTAGCCAAAGACTCAACAATTTCATCGGTAGATTTTTTGCTAACTTTGTAAGTACCGTTTTTAACGGAGGATATGTTATACAACGAGTTGCTGTCATAACCGTTAAATTCGTTATCCAAAGAACCGCGGACAAGTGTATATTCACCGTCAAAGCTATCGCTGAATATCAAATTAAGGTTAGCCCCGTTATTAACAACCGTATTGCTGATAGTTGTATCATTTACTTTTACGCTGATATTGGTATCTTTAGCAAAAGTTGTTGTACCACTACCTGAAATACCGCCGTCTAATGTTAAATCACCGGAAACGCTTAAAGCACCGTCATTGTAAATATCGTTTAGCCCGTTGGCATCTTTATTTCCGGAAAATTCGTTTGTACCGGCGAGTACCAGTGTTGCATTTTCGGCATTATAAATCGCCCCACCGTCAGATTTAGCAACGTTATTGCTAAAAGTTGAATCATTAATGACGATAGAAGCATAATTTCCGCCTTTGTCAATCTCACCGTGGTTATAAATTGCGCCACCGTCATTAGCTTCATTTTCCGTAAATTCAGAGCCAGAAATATAGACAGCACCAGCGGCACCGTTACTGTTGTAAAAGTAGTTGTCAAATGCACCACCTGTTGTTGCTGCAGTATTTTTTGTAAATGTTGAATTGATAATGTCTAATGTAGCACCTTTATTATTAGCTAAATTTGCAGCACGCGTTGCAATTGCTCCACCCTGTGCTCCTGAGGTATTGGATTCAAAAGTAGTATCTTGAATGGAAATCTTGCCTACAGCACCGGCAAATACGGCGCCGCCACCATAAGGAGCATCACCTAATGCTTTGTTTCCACGAAACGTAGACTGCTTAATAGATGTTTCTGCCATTGCCTGCAATGCACCGGCAGCACCAGCGGCTGTGTTTTCTTCAAATAATGTATTTGAAATATCTAAAACGCCACCAACACTATGTCCTTCTGAATCGTCTGCTGAAGACCATGTCATAATGGCACCGCTATCATAAGATTGGTTTCCCTTAAATACGGAATCTGACACAATAAGTTTTGCATTACGCCCTACAACAATTGCGCCTCCCTCCGGAGTATAGGAATCATCTGTACGAGTTGAGTTGTTTATGAAGTTTGAATTTGTGACAGTAATAATAGCCAAATCACTATCTTGCTGGTAATCAGCTTTTCCGAATACGGTAATTGCACCGCCCAAAGTATCGGCTTTATTGTTTGTAAAATCTGTTTTATCAATTGTGACTGTTCCGCTACTAACATAGATAGCACCGCCGTAATATTTTGCTTCATTTTTGGTGAATACAGAGGAAGAAATTTCTGTAGCCCCATCATTAAGAATAGCACCACCGAATGCTGCACTGTTGTTTGTAAATTCAGAATCAGTAGCAGTTAAAGTCTTTCCGTTATAAACAGCGCCGCCTGAACTCGTTGCTGTATTACCGCTAAATACAGAAGAAGAAGCATCGGTAGAACCCCAATTGATAATAGCACCACCAAATGGCGCGCTGTTTTTTGTAAACTCGGAATCTTTTGCAGTTAAAATACCACTATTTTCAATCACGCCAC
>CAYOYE010000037.1:0-7103 GCA_964408115.1 uncultured Azospirillaceae bacterium | reverse complement strand
CGGTTATTTTTATGCAACATCAATTTTTGGCGAGCCACTTCTATCGCAGCAGACACATTATTTTTAATATTATCAATATTAGAATTAATTAAAATATCGCATAAAGTTTCACAAACTACTTTTGCCCCGATTTTACTGTATTTAGCCGAACCTGCACCATCCGATACAATAGCAACGACTTTGTCTTTTGTTTTTTTAAAACATCCGTAATCTTGACATGGCAAACCTTTGGCTTTATGTAAAGCCCCTTTTATCGTGGCAGATACTACCTGAATTTGCCCGTCATTTTTCATCTTATCGGCTTTCGTTCCAATCTTTTATATCATCCATATAAAAATCGGCATTTGGTGCGGCTTTTGAAATGCAGGAAACGCTCCGACTAAGCCACAGGAAAAATTCCGTAAACTTCAAACCCGTCAACCTCTTTGGAGGCAACATAGAAAACTTAGCCAATTTATCCAAATTAGCCCCCTGCGTCCCTACTGCATGGATTACAACTTTTTTATTATTCTGCGCATAACGGCAGATTTCTGCCGATTCCTCCCAACCGTAATCTGTAGGTTCACCATCACTAATAAGGAATATCCAAGGACGTTTAGACGTTATACCCCAGCTATCATATAGGCTCTTTTGTTCTTCAATTTTTTCTAATGCCAACTCCATAGCCTTACCAAGCGGTGTCAAACCTCCGGCTTCCATTACCGGAGCAACAAAATTCATTGCATCTACCCAATCCGCGCTGGTCTGAACTTCATCTTTGCCAAAAGCCTTAATAATAAGCAGCTGTACCCGCGAACTGGCATCAATATCTTCTTTAAGTTCTCTTTCAAGTGCCTGTAAACCGGCGTTAAGTTGTTTTATCGGCTCACCGCGCATAGACCCTGAACAGTCAAGCACCAACACACAAGGCGTTCTTTCGTTTGCATTATCGGCAAATTCCACATAAGGTATTATTTCTGTAACTTTTTTCTCTGCCATTTATCCCTCTCTAGCGTTGCGGATATGTATGCGGATAACCGCTGTTTTCTACCGGCATAGGCTCGGAATATCTTCCGCAGGCAGCTACTGCAAAACAACTGCCCAACAAGCAAAATGCCAAAATTATTTTACGCAAAAATATCATTTATTAACCTTTTTTTTCTATGTTATATTTATACTTATCACAAAAATAAATAAGTATCATATATATTTTACGTTTTTAACAAAAAAGATGATAAGGAATGAATAATTTTTTGAAAAATATAGCAATTACGGTTTTACTGTCCTGCTTTTTAATATCTTCGGCAGAGGCAAAACTAAACCTTTTTTCACCGACACGTTATTTGCCGGAATTATATTTTTACGGAGATAGCGGCAATAAATACCGCCTAAAAGACTTTAAAAGCGATTTGCTTTTAGCTTTAGTTTGGTCGCGCCACTGCAAACCTTGTATCGGAGATTTACATGGGCTTAACGAGTTTGCCCGTAAAACCGCAAATGACGGTATAAAAGTTATTCTTATTTCTCCGGCCGAGGAGTGGCGTACTAATGACGAACGGCATCTTTTTTTGCGTAAATTCGGCGCACCTGATTTAGTCAGTTATCTTGACCGCAAATCAAACTTTATTGCCGGTATGGGCATAATGGCAACCCCAACGGTTATACTTGTAAGCAAGTCAGGTCGTGAGGTCGGGCAGATAACCGGTTCAGTAAATTGGGAAGATCCTAAAGTAATAAACTACATCATTAAGCTGAAAAACAGCATAATCTAAACGTTTTTCTAAACTTCGTCTGCCATAATCAGCATTGATGAGCTTACCAAAATTACGATTAACGTCGGGGCGGCTACCGCCAACCAAATCGGCACATAACCGTTCACACCCAAGGCATAAACCACCTGCGAAGAAAAGTACACCGAAAAGCCGATGACTATACTCAATACCACTTTCATCAGAATGGCAGATCCGCGCATGGTGTTTTGCAGCATAAATATTGCCGCCACCATCAACATGCCCATCAATAAAAACGGAGAAACCCACAGGTTAAGGTAGCGCATCAAATGCCTGCGAGCCGAAAAACCTGCCTTTTCATAAAACGATATGGTATCCGGCAACTGCCAAAAAGAAATGGCATCAGGTTCTACAAAATTTTCTTTAATTCTTTGCATATCAATATTTGTCTTATAGGCATAATCCGGCATTTTTTCTACCGATTTACCGCCCTCCAAAACTTTTACGTCACGCAGATGAAAGATTTTTCCTTCTAAAGTTGCAAAATATGCCTCATAGCCCCGAATAATTTGTGAATTTTTATCCAATTCCGTAATGCTGACATCTTTCATCCATAAATTTTTACCTTCCTGCCGCAATGATTTAGCCTGTATCAGCAGCACTTTATTATCTTCTACAGCTTCTCTGATCCACAACCCCTTACTTGAAAACAGTACGGCATTATGGTCACGCGTAGTCAACCTATAGGAAAGAACTTCGTGCCATTCATACAGCTTTGCCGCCAGCGGATTAAACAGCATAATATTTGCCAGCCCCAGCAAAAAAGCAGCCATTAGCAACGGACGTAAAAAGCCGAACATGGATACACCGGTAGATCGCATTATAACAAACTCGTTATCTTTACTCAAACGCCAAAATGTTATCATTGCCGCCACCATCAATACAAAAGGCAACACTATTTCCACCGTTCGCGTAATTCTGGTAAAGGCCAGTTCCAAGGCAAACAACAACGAAACGTCATCACGTCCGGAAACTTTGCGTAATGAACCGATAGAATCAAACAGAAATATAATCCCGATAACCGCAAACAACACCATAAAAAAGTTGCCCAAAAACTGGCGGTTAACATAACGTCCTAAAATACTGAAAAAGTTCATTCACGTTCCATTTCTTCTGTTGTAAAAAACGGGTCAGACAGATAGCGTTCAATGCTATCCGGTAATATCACCACAATATTTTTACCGTTCATTTCTTCGCGACTTGCCAGATTAATCGCACCGCACAAGGCCGCCGCCGCTGAAACGCCAACCGGCAACCCCTCTATACTTGCAATTTTTTTAGTCATCTGCAAAGCATCTAAACTCGCAACCTTAAACACTTCACTAATCAGATTCGCTTGGTACAACGGCGGAATAAATCCTGCCCCGATACCGCCGATTCTATGTTTACCTTTTTGTCCGCCGCTTAACACCGGACTTTCTGCCGGTTCAACCGCCATAACATATAAATCCGGAATACAGGAGCGTAAAGTTGATGCCACACCGACTATCGTACCTGCCGTACCGACACCGCAAACTACGGCATCTACTTCTCCGCCCGTATCTTCCATAATTTCCACGCCGGTTGTCAGTTTATGCGCCTCAACATTTGCTTCATTATAAAATTGTCTAAATTCAATTACGTTATTCATCCGTTCTTTCAAAATTGCGACTTTACTCAACGCACCTGCCATACCTTCATCGGCTGGCGTCAACATAACTTCTGCACCAAATTGTCTGATAAGGGCTATTTTTTCGCGTGACATATTTTCCGGCATAACGATTACGAGTTTATAACCTCGTTCGGCACAAAAGGCCGCAAGTCCGACACCGGTATTTCCGGAAGTTGCTTCAATAAAAACCGTATCCCGATTAATTTTGCTAAACGGAGCTTTATTAATCATATTCAGGGCAATTCTGTCCTTAACGGAAAATATCGGATTATAAAATTCGCACTTGGCTAAAATATTGCCGTTAAAACCCAACTGTTTTTTCAGTTTATTCAAACGTAGAAGCGGCGTATGTCCGACCAGTTCTTCTATAGAATCATAAATTTTCTGCATATTACCTAACCCTTACCACTAAATTTTTGAAGCCTTTTTTCTGCGTTGCATCCAAAGCCACATTACCCACCAACAAGTCATTTATTGCACACTTAACCAGCGGTGTATCTTTTATATCGGCGTTTTCTACCTCAAATACCTTATATATCTGCTGTTCCCGAACAAATCCGTTGTTATCGTTTATATTCTCAAAAACCGTAAATTCAAGTGTCGGATTTTCGTTCAAAACGACATCACCGTCTTTAGGAAACGAATATAAACCGGTAACCTCGTTATACTGACATACCAAATCCGCACCGGACTTTATCACAATATAAACATTAGTGCGATTTTCCGTTTTATCCGTATAGGCTGGCTGTTTTTCACCATACCTGTTTACAAAAGGCTCATTTATCATTTTCGGCTTCTTCTTTTAACAACTCACAAAACTTGATTAATCCGGTTTGGCGCACACGTTTAATTCTTTCGCCGGAAATAATTTCCTTTATGGTTTTAACAGTCTGCTCTAAATCAACGTTTACAACCACATAATCGTACTCTTTCCAATGTTCCATTTTTTCTAAAATAACGCCCATTCTTTTATTGATTGTTTCCTGACTGTCCGTTCCGCGCCCTTCCAAACGTCTTCGTAATTCGTGTATAGAAGGCGGCAACAGATATATTGAAACAACGTCATCAGGAGCTTTTTTCCGCATTTGCCGTAAACCGACCCAATCCATATCAAACACCACATCTTGTCCGACATTAATAAAACTGTCTACTTCCGAACGTAATGTACCGTATCGTGAGCCGTATTGTGAGTCAACATACTCATAAAAAGCATCTTGTCGCATATACTCATTATATTGTTCGTCTGTTATGTAATAATAATCAACCCCGTTTTGTTCACCGGTTCGGGGTGTGCGTGTTGTCACCGAAACCGAAAATTTCAGATTGTCGTCATCTGCCAATAACTTTTTGATTACCGAAGTTTTACCCGTTCCTGACGGAGCTTCTATAATAAACATAGCTCCGCGCCGTACCTTACGCAGTTGATCTATAATATCAGTCATATCTTCCTCTTGCAAAATAAACGCTACCGTATTATAAACAGGAAACAGAACAGATTACAACATTAAAAAACACTTTTTATCAGGATTATTAACTATGTGCAAAAATATTTCCGTTCCAACCAACATTCTTATAACCGGCGCTTCTTCCGGTATAGGCGAAGCATTAGCCGTTTACTACGCCGAACATGGCGCACGCACTCTGTTTTTGAGTGGGCGTAATGCCGAACGATTAGAAACGGTAGCGCAAAAATGCCGGCAATTCGGTACTGCGGTATATCCGAAAATAATTGACGTAACCGATCGCAATGCTATGTCTGACTGGCTGACGGAATGTAACGAAATCGCCAAACTTGAGCTGGTTTTTGCCAACGCCGGCATTTCTACCGGAACGGAAAATACCACTAATATTTACAATACTTTTAATACCAACATAATCGGCGTATTAAACACCGTTCTCCCGACTGTGGATATTTATAAAAAATGCCAAACGAACAACCCTAAAATAATTGCCATAACGGCTTCAATAGCCGGCTATCATGGTTTACCGTCCTGTCCGTCATACAGTGCGACCAAAGCCTGTGTCAAAGCCTATGGCGAGGCTCTACGCGGTGATTTACGCGAATTTGGGATTCAGGTAAACGTAATCTGCCCCGGGTTTGTAAAGTCGCGCATAACCGATAAAAACACCTGTCCGATGCCGTTCTTTATGTCAGCCGAAAAGGCCGCAACCGTTATTGCCGCCCGCATATCCCGTAACGTTGGACTGATTGCCTTTCCATGGCCTATGCGTTTCGCCAGCTGGCTAATTTCCGCTTTACCGAACTGCTTGAGTGATTTTATCTACTCTCGCTTACCACACAAAGTTTAAGGGACACCTATGCGCTGTCATTGGGTAGATGAAAAAAACGAGCTGTATGTAAAATACCATGATGAGGAATGGGGTGTTCCGATTTATGACGATAAAAAGCTGTTTGAAATGCTGATGTTGGAGAGTTTTCAGGCCGGACTGTCGTGGTTGACGGTTCTGAAAAAACGTTCGGCTTTCCGAGCCGCTTATGACGATTTTGATTTTACAAAGATTGCCGCCTATGACGAAAACAAGGTCGCTCAACTATTAAAAAATCCTGCCATAATCCGCAGCCGCTCCAAAATAAATGCCACCGTAAACAATGCCCGTATCTTCCTTAAAATCAGACAGCAATTCGGTTCTTTTTCGGCGTATATTTGGCAATTCACCAACGGCAAAACCGTCAGTTATCATAAATTTCCCTGCCCTGCCGAAAACGAATTATCGCAAAAAATTTCGGCAGATCTTCGTAAACGAGGGATGAAATATGCAGGTAGCATCATTATTTATTCTTATTTGCAGGCCATAGGTATTATTGATGACCACGAGCCTCAATGCTATCGTTTTAGCGCCGATACACAAAAAAATTTGCAACTTCCGAAGAAATAACTTGCATTTTACCGTAAATTGCAATAAAAGAATGCCTACGGTGAGATGGCAGAGTGGTCTAATGCGATTGACTCGAAATCAATTGTACCGATTTCCGGTACCTAGGGTTCAAATCCCTATCTCACCGCCATTTTATTTTAAATTTTTCCGGTCAGCTTACATCCGATTCTATGATTACCTGTCTGCAGTGCATTTTTGTTTATACCTGTTAACAAAAAAAAGCCGAGTCCCATTCTGAACCCGACTTTTTCTTACTAATCTCAATATTAATCTGCTAAATCGGCAATCACCGACATAGATACAATTATATCCGGATTCGCCACCATACCGGAAGCTCCGCCGCCTTTTTTCAGCAAATCAATATATTCCATACCGGATACAACCTGTCCCCAAACGGTATATTGCCCGTCTAACCATGGACAATCGCCGTAGCAGATAAAGAACTGACTGTCCGCAGAATCCGGATCCATTGCACGAGCCATAGAAACAATACCGCGAGTATGACGGGTGCGGTTAAATTCGGCTTTAAGTTTTTTACCGGATCCTCCGGTACCGTCACCGCGCGGACACCCTGCCTGCGCCATAAAGCCGTCAATCACCCGATGAAATTTCAAGCCGTTATAAAATCCCTGACGTACTAATTCTTTAATTCGGGCAACGTGATTCGGCGCAACATCCTCAAACATTTCTATTACGACATCTCCGCGCTCTGTTTTTAACAACAGCGCATTTTCCGCATCTTTAACCTTATACGAATGTTTGATTTTTTTAGCTCTTGTCGCACT
>CAYOYE010000036.1:0-7196 GCA_964408115.1 uncultured Azospirillaceae bacterium | reverse complement strand
AAATAATACTAACGAAGCAAAAAACGTGGTTTTACGTTTTATCACAAAAAAATAAAGGAGTATAAAATGTTAAGAGAAGATTTACAAAATGCCTTAAAAGAAGCGATGAAAAGCAAAGATATGCCAACGGTAAATGCCGTTCGGCTGATTATTGCCGGTCAAAAAGAAAAAGATGTTGAAGCTCGGGGCAAAGGGCAGGAAAAGGCTTCAGACGCCGATTTGCTGGCAATGATGCAGACTATGATTAAGCAAAGAAACGAATCCATCCGCATTTATGTAGAAGGTAAGCGTCAGGATTTGGCCGATAAAGAGCAAAGCGAAATAGACGTGATTAACCGCTTTTTACCAAAACAGATGAATGCCGAAGAAATAGAAGCTGCCGTAAAGGAAACTGTGGCCGCTACCGGTGCATCCGGCATAAAAGATATGGGCAAAGTTATGGGTGCGCTAAAAGCAAAATATGCCGGTCAAATGGATTTCGGTGCAGCTTCGGCAACAATCAAAAAGATTTTGGCTTAATTTTCAGCACCTATGAATGACGATTTACAAAAATTTTTGGAAGAACTCCGTAGTCGGATAGCAATTACCGATATAGTTGCCGATAAGGTCAAACTAACAAAAAGAGGGCGTGAGTACCTTGGCTTATGCCCTTTTCATCATGAAAAAACTCCGTCGTTTACCGTTAATGAAAGTAAGGGATTTTATCATTGTTTCGGGTGTGGAGCGCATGGTGATATAATCGGGTTTGAAATGGAAGCAAACGGTCTGCCGTTCATTGATGCCGTTAAAAAACTGGCGGCCAAAGTCGGGTTACAGCTACCTACTCTGACAAAAGAAAATCAGGAACAAGAGTTAAAACGTAAATCGTTATACGAAATTATGGATATGGCTGCAGATTTTTTTGAAAAGAATTTGCGTATGCCTATCGGCGCGCGTGGGTTGGCATATTTTCGGGATAAACGCGGACTGACAGAAGAAACATTAAAGAAATTTCGTCTGGGCTATGCCCCCAACAACAACGGATTAAAGGCTTTACTCACCTCTAAAGGCATATCCGAAAAAGATATGCTTGATTTAGGTCTGATTGCGCAACCACAGGATGCCAACCGCCCTACTCACGATTTTTTTCGTGATAGAGTTATGATTCCGATTATGAATAAACAGGGAAATGTGGTTGCTTTCGGCGGTCGCATTATGGATAACAGCCAGCCGAAATATTTAAATTCGCCGGAAACACCGATTTTCAACAAACGGCGCATACTTTACAATCTAAATTATGCGCGTGATCCGGCGTATGCACAAAAGCGTCTGATTATTTGCGAAGGATATATGGACGTAATAGCGTTGGATTGTTTTAATTTTAGCTATGCGGTTGCACCATTAGGAACGGCATTAACCGAAGAACAAATCATTGAGGCATGGAGGGTTTGCAATGAGCCGATTCTATGTTTTGACGGTGACGGCGCCGGTATTAAAGCGGCGATTCGCTCGGTTGACAGAGTTTTGCCGATACTAAAAGCCGGATATTCCGTTAAGTATATTTTTTTGAAAGAGAAAAAAGATCCTGATGAATTATTACGATCACTGGGTGCGCCGACATTTGAACGATATTTACAACGCGCCAAACCGCTGGTAGATATTTTATGGCATAAGTGCAAAATGAATAAAGACACGCAAACTCCCGAACAAAAAGCACTTATTGAAAAAGAAACCTTTGAAGAAGTAAATAAAATAAAAGACGAAAAAATACGCAGTTATTATATGCAGGAGATGAAACGGCGAATTTATTATACTTTCGGGAAAGGCTCCATTTATCAAAATCAGGCTAAAAATACGGAAAAAACAGGGGTTATAGCGGCAGACACCGGCGGATATGTAAAAAAACAAATACCGCAAAACCATAATTTTGTGAAAAAACCGCCGCTGACCGATTTAGATATGCGCGCCATTGTTGCGGCAATGATAATATATCCGGAACTCATTGAAAAATATGAAGAAAGATTATCCACGTTTGAATTTGATCGTTCGGATATGGCAAAAATTTTAGCCGAAATCATTGAAATTAACCAAACGGATGACCATATAGACAGCGAAACGCTGTTGGAAAAGATAAAATTGAATTATGCTGCACAAATTGACGGATTGTGGGAACTCAATATGTATAAATCACAAAAACAGGATATATTGAGTATAAAATCTGAATTGAATAATCTGTTGCAACAAATTCAACTAAAACAAATAAATAACGATATTAATGAATGTCTTACTTTAATGAGTAATTCTCATGAAAATACGGCGGAAAATAGCGAAGATTTATATGCTCGCTATAAGCAACTGACTAAAGAACGCGATCTTTTACTGACAGCTAAAGACTAAAATCGGATAAAAAGAAAAAACTAACGGTTGACAATAACTCTAAAATTTTATATTATCATGCCGCTAGCATATTTATATCCTTTCAGGATAAGATAGATTTTAAGGAACGTTATGGCAGATAAAGATAATCAGGATTTGTACGAAGCTGACAATTCAGATATGAATGTCAACGATGCTACGGCAACAGTCAGAAACTTAATAGCCAAAGGCAAAAGTCGCGGCTATATCACTATTGAAGAATTAAATAAAGCCCTCCCGTCAGAAAAGTTATCTTCCGAAAAAATAGAAGATATTATGTCGTCTATTTCGGATATGGGCATTAATATTATTTCCGATTCGGACGTTGATGAAGATGACGAAGACACAAAAGACGGCTATGATTATGATGAAAGTGACGAACCGGACGAAACCGGTAATATAGACTCCAAAGAAATAGCCCGTTCCGATGATCCGGTAAGGATGTATCTGAAAGAAATGGGATTGGTGGAACTGCTGTCCCGCGAGGGCGAAATTGCTATATCCAAACGTATTGAAGCCGGTAAAACCGTTATGATCGGCGGTTTGTGCGAAAGTCCGATGACCTTAAAAGCTATTGCCGGTTGGCGCGATGAATTGGTTGCCGGTACAATGCAACTGCGTGATATTGTTGATTTGGAAGTTATGTTCGGTGATGATACCGATGCAATGGTCTTTGATGACGATAGCGAAGCCGCAAATGTAGATGATTTGGAAAAAGTAACCAAAGAATTAAATGAAAAAAATCTTGATGAAATTGATGATGATTTAGACGCCGATATTGAACTGGATGACAATGTTTCTGACGATATGGAAGACGCCGAAGATGAAGAAAATATGGACGCGGAAGTTGATGAAGAAAACATTGACGGCGAAAGTGATGACGGTGATGAGTCCGGTAATCCTTCTTCTACCTCTATTTCGGCAATGGAAGCCACATTGATGGAACCGGTTTTGGAAACCTTAAATAAAATTTCCAGCTATTATAATGACTTAAAGAAAATTCAAACCCAAAGAATGAACTTTATTCTGTCGGGGCGTAAAATTACTCAAACTACCGAAAATCGCTATCTGAAGCTGAAAAAAGAGTTAGTTGAATTAATGAGTTCAATCCACCTAAACAGCACCAAAGTTGAACAGTTGGTAGAGCAGTTAAATGAAATGAATAAGCGCTTGATGAATCAGGAGGGGCGTTTATTAAGGCTGGCTCGCGGTTGCAAAATAACCCGCGAGGATTTTTTGGACGCTTACCAAAAATCAGAGCTTGATCCTAATTGGATAGATAAAATTAAGCAGAAAAACAATAAACATTGGAATGCTTTTATTGAAAATCATAGTGATGAAATAAAAGAAATACGCCAAAATATTATGCAGATGGCCGAAGAATGCGGTTTGCCGATAAGTGAATACCGTAAAATGGTTGATACAATTAAAAAAGGCGAACGCGAAGCCGAACGTGCCAAAAAAGAAATGATTGAGGCAAACCTGCGCCTTGTTATTTCTATTGCTAAAAAATACACTAACAGAGGCATGCAGTTTTTGGATTTAATTCAGGAAGGTAATATCGGTTTGATGAAAGCCGTTGATAAATTTGAATATCGGCGCGGTTATAAGTTTTCTACCTACGCTACA
The DNA here is from genome assembly GCA_964408115.1 of uncultured Azospirillaceae bacterium. GTDB lineage: Bacteria > Pseudomonadota > Alphaproteobacteria > RF32 > CAG-239 > RUG410. Next base: position 3,173 of record CAYOYE010000036.1, on the reverse strand, counting down.
TGGTGGATACGTCAGGCCATTACACGCTCTATTGCCGATCAGGCCAGAACAATTCGTATTCCGGTACACATGATTGAAACAATTAACAAATTGGTTAGAACTTCAAGACAGATGCTGTCTGAAATGGGGCGCGAACCTGTGCCGGAAGAATTGGCAAAACGCTTGTCTATGCCGCTGGATAAAATCCGTAAGGTAATGAAAATTGCCAAAGAGCCGGTTAGTCTGGAAGCTCCGGTCGGAGATGAAGAAGATTCTTCTTTGGGCGATTTTATTGCTGATGAAAGCGCATTACAACCGCTTGATGTGGCAATTCATACAAACCTTAAAGAAACATGCACAAAAATTCTTTCTTCATTATCTCAACGCGAAGAACGTGTTTTGCGTATGCGTTTTGGTATCGGTATGAATACGGATCATACGTTGGAAGAAGTCGGCAAGCAATTTAACGTTACGCGTGAGCGTATCCGCCAAATTGAAGCAAAGGCTTTGCGTAAGCTCAGACACCCTAGCCGTTCAAAACAGTTACGTTCGTTTACCGATAAATATATTTGATAACAAAGCCCTGCCCTCTGATGAGGCAGGCTTTTTTTATAAGGTTTAGGTTAATGGATTGCGTTTATGATAAAGATGACATAAAATGTATGGAGATATCGGCTCAGGCGCGTAATAAATCACGCCTAAATGAGTTGATGGACTATGCCAAACTTTGCGGATATACCAAAATAGGCATTGCTAACTGTTTTTCTATGCAAAAATATGCGGATAAGCTCCGTTTGCTTTTAGAAGAAGCCGGCTTTACGGTGTTTATGCTAAATTGTCGGGAAAGCGGATTAGACGGGTGCTGCCTATCGGAAAATTTAGCCGGCGCAACGTGTGACCCTGTGTCGCAGGCAAAATACCTAAATCAATGTCAAACCAACTTGAATATTAACTTTGGGCTATGTTTAGGACATGGGCTTATCTTTCAAAAACATTCACAAGCCGAAGTTACAACACTTATAGTCAAAGATTTTTCTACCGGTCATAAAAGCATTATCAATTTTGAATAAGCAACTAACGTAAAACAGTTGCAACGTGTAAAAATACTATGGTTTATACAAAAAACGTCTTGACAAAATTTCGGATATAGCACAGTATTGCGGCACTGTTTGAATTATTAATATAGCTCTATAATTATGAAAGAAATCACTAAGGAATTTATTAAAAACAAGATTATTACGGTAAATCCGAACGGTTTTACCAAAGAATCCGCCGATTTCCCGATAGTATGCCATAGTCGCCTTGCTTTAAGCACAGCCGATATGCGTTTTGCGGTGGCTTATTATCTGGAAAATACCGTTTTTCATAAATACGGATTTGCGCCTGATGTTATTTTGGCAATGTCTACAAACGCATTGGTTTGGGCTTCTATGTTGTGCCGTAATTCATCACATTTCAATGAATTACCGATTGGTTTGTTGACAACGGAGATATCAAAAAAACAAAAGAATCCGATTATTCAGGCAGACGGGATATCGCTCTGTCATAAAAACGTTTTATTGATTGAAGATGTACTGACATCGGCTCAAGAAATTGCAACAACAATCGGCCGCTTAAAAAAAGGTAACGTAGAAGTGCTGGGACTTGTTTCTTTTTTTTCTTATGATTTTCCAAAGACAATGTCTTTGTTGAAAAAGAAAAATACGGAACTGATTTCGGTATGCGAGTTTACCGGACTGACCGAAGCGGAAAATCTGAATCTATCACAACGGCAGGTAGCTTATCTGAAAGAGTGGCATAGTTTAATGTGATTTTTTAAAAAGCGACTAATTTTAGCCGCTTTTTTGTTTGTTTTTTACTATTTATAAAGTATTACGGTTTTATCATAACGGTAGATTGATTTTATCCGGAAAGGAAATATTAATGAGTGAAATAATTAACAGCGTAAAGCAAGTTGCAACAAGTATCAAAAATATTGCTGTGCAAATCAAAAATCGCAAATATTTAGCTGCCGTCAAAGAAGTGTTTCATCTGACAAAAGATATTTACGGTAAAACCCTGAAAGGACGATATATCAAGGTTAAAGGGAAAAACATTCCGTTGACGGCCGTTGTTGTCGGTTTGTTGTTTGTTTATATTTTAGTTCCTTCTTCGGAAAACCCGTTAGAAACAAATAATACCGTTTATGAAGAAAATACTTATGATAAAGACGGAATAAAAGTTTATAATTTAAACAAATGCGAAAATGCTGTTTGCGGAACTGTAGAAAATCTTTCGGAAAACATTGTGCCGCACATCATTGTATCTATTGAATTTCAAGATGAAGACGGGGCAGGAATTTATGTCGGAAACGCCGATGCGAGCGACAATAAACCGCGTTCACGCATAAAATTTTCAATTCCGGCAGAAGAAAATTTTGCCTCTTTCAAATTACTCAACGTAAAAGTAGAAAAATAGCATAGTGAGGCATTAGCAAATTACAGGGGCGAAACAACGCCCCTTATTTTATGCCGGTATAAAGCTAAAAATTATAGTGCAAACCGCCGATAAGCTCCTGCTGGTTTTTACCGTAATTACGGCTGGTCATAAATTTAATATCTGCCGAAAGATTTACGGATATGCCGGCGGACAGGCTCACTTCGTATTTGAGCCTATTGCCGAATTTTTGCGTTGCCCAGCTTTTTTCAATACCGGCATTTACGCGCCATAAACCATAGTCGGCATAAATACCGATTTCCGGCTTAAAACTGCCTAACTGATTGTGCGGAATAAAACCGCCGTATTGTCCGCCCGCTTTTGCCATACCGTAAAGCCATAAATTTGCCGGTAGCGGATAGGTTTTACCAACACCGATATTAAAATCAGCCACATAACCCTCACCGGCGGTTGTCGGCTTAAATTCACGTTTTACGGACATATCCGTAACATAAGAAATCGGTTGAAACACTTTATCTGCCGGCACTAACGATTTTATGGAAAGCGGCGTAATTTTGTGTAATACCAAACGGTGTTTTTGATTATAATAGCGCCAAATTCCGGTCAAAACATTTATTTCCGCGCCTTTTATTAATCCGTAGCCGTTATCGGTCAGCGATGTATAAGCAGGACGCAGTTGCAGTTGTTCAAAACTCTGATGATTATAAACGCCACCCAAAAGTGCCACCTGCTGCGAATCGTGTGAAAGTGTCGGATTT
>CAYOYE010000035.1:0-7270 GCA_964408115.1 uncultured Azospirillaceae bacterium | reverse complement strand
TATATCCGTCAGACGTAAACAAAGTCGGCACATTTAGAATTACGCAACAAATTACAAAATAGGGGGGAAAATGAGTAACATGAATGTTATTATCGGTGATGAGGCCGATTTACAGGTAGATGTGGCATTAAAATACATTAAGTCGGGGCAAGATGAAATCCGTAACTATGTGGAAACGGTAAGCAAGCCCGATTTATCGGCATTTTATGAGCCTAAAAAAGAGTATATGGAAACTCTGGTAAAGCAAACAGAGGAAATCGCAAAAGATTATACCGAGCAGGCAAAAGAAAGCGCTGATGAGGCTGCAAAATCGGCAAAATCGGCGAGTGAATATGTAGATACAATAAAAGAGCAAACAACACTTATTACAACGGAAATCGTTAATAATAAGTTTTTGCTTGTTGCCGAATTACCGGAAGATGCCGATGCCGATATTTGGTATGCAATTCCTGAGGAGTAGGTAAAATGACGTTGTATAAAGGTAATAAGAAAATATCGGAACTCTACGTCGGCGGAACGAGTATCGGTAAGCTATATAAAGGTAGTACGCTTGTTTGGAAAAAAAACGGGGGAGATAATGATAATTACTTTGTTTGGCGAGAGATTGACGATGAGGGAAATCTGACATTAGCTACCGGAGAATTTCCTAATGAATTGTATGCGGATATAAAAGAGATAGGGGACTACGGCTTAATTTATGCTTTTTATTATTGTACGGGTTTAGTCGGACGTGTGGAGTTTGCGTCTTTAACAGAAGTCGGAAAAATGGGCTTTTATTATGCCTTTTACGGATGTACCGGATTGACAGAGGTTTATTTTCCGGCACTAACAAGCAGTCATTCTTCAGGATTAGCAAGTGCTTTTTACGGATGTACCGGCATAACGGAGATACATTTCAGGGCAGATGCCCAAGCGCTTATAGAGGCGTTAGACGGCTACTCTAACAAATTTAGAGCTACTAATGCAACTATCTATTTTGATTTGTAACGGTGGAGAAAAGTTATGGTAAAATTTGAAATAAAAAAGAGTTATTCGGATAATAAGCTGGAGCCATATTCCGGAAGTTTGGAAAACCACTTTGATGCAGTAAAGACTATTGATGACCTTGTACTATCTTATGCTTTTTATTATTGTACGGGTTTAGTCGGACGTGTGGAGTTTGCATCTTTAACAAAAATCGGAAAAATGGGCTTTTATTATGCCTTTTACGGATGTACCGGATTGACAGAGGTTTATTTTCCGGCACTAACAAGCAGTCATTCTTCAGGATTAGCAAGTGCTTTTTACGGATGTACCGGCATAACGGAGATACATTTCAGGGCAGATGCCCAAGCGCTTATAGAGGCGTTAGACGGCTACTCTAACAAATTTAGAGCTACTAATGCAACTATCTATTTTGATTTGTAACGGCAGTAAATAACTTGAAAGTAAAAGTCGGCATTATGTCGGCTTTTTTTGTTGGGAGAGAAATAAATGGATTGGGGAACTGTAAGCGGTTGTACCTCGTTAATCGGCTTAATTGTGGCTATTGTGCGTTTAGGAGAGTGGAAAGCCAGACAAGAAGTACAGCTGGAAAATTTAGAAAAACGTTTGGAAGGAAGTGACGGTAAAATAGAGACTATGGCCGTTTTGCAGGCGCAACAAAATCTCGTTTTGACCGAAATAAAAACCAGACTGGAATTTTTGATTGAAAATAAACAAAAGAGGAGAAAAGAAAATGCCTGATTTAGATATTATGGCTCGCACGATTTACGGTGAAGCTCGGGGCGAGGGTGTAGAGGGTATGGAAGCGGTGGCTTGCGTAATAATGAACCGCTATCGGGCCAAAAAATGGTTTACCGGATATTATTACGATAACGGTGTAAAAGTACCGAGTATAGCAATGACCTGTTTGAAAAAAAGTCAGTTCAGCTGCTGGAATCCTAATGATCCGAATTTGCAAAAAATTAAAAAAGTTTCTTGTGATGACGAGATTTTTAAGGAATGTCTGTTTGTGGCAAAAAGAGCAATAGACGGCGAACTTGATGACTTTACCAATGGGGCGTTTTTTTATCATACAAAGCAGATAAAACCACAGTGGGCAAAAAATAAGTCGCCCTGTTATGCCGTTAAAAATCATCTTTTTTATAACGATATAAAATAGGAGAGTAAAAATGAAAAGTAAAAAACAACACTACGGTTTTTGGCGCTGGCTGATATTAACAATTATCAGATTTCCGAAATTATATGCGCTGGCGTGGGGTATCATAATTTTGGCAGCGGTCATATTTTTGCAGGGAGATGTTTTGAATCTGTTAAAAGGTTGGGGACAATGAAAACTCCGATGTTAATCATTGTTTTATGTGTTTTGGCGGCTTTGGGCGGTTATCTATACGGCAGAAGCTGTGTTAAGGCGGAAATTACGGAGAAAAAAGTTGAGGTAGTGAAATATGTGGCACGAAAAAGAGCTAAAATACAGGCGCGTCCTAATTCTACTCGGGATGAGCTGCTTGAGCGCATGCGTCAAGGGTTATTGTGATACAAATATGTTTCCGGAATTTCCTCCGGCCGGAAGCCGAGTTGCGCAAGAGCTGGATAACCTAACGGCAGATGAGTATCCTTATTTATGGGAGTGGATAGGGCGTTTGGATAAACTGCGTCAGGAGTTGGCAACATATAATTAAAGTAATAACGAGAGGAGAAAATTATGGCCAAAAAGAAAAGTATTGCCGCATACTCGTTTACGGAAAGTCTCGGTATGCTGAATAAATTGCAAAAAATGGCTATTGATGACGGAAATATCAATTTGGCACTTAAAGCAGAAGAATTAAAATGTAAAATTGCTTCGTTGCAATCCGCTAAAGAACCGGAAAGCGACGGCGAAAAATTAACCAAAATTTTAGTGGATTTTATTAATGACAAACAAAATAGCGAAAATACCGGAGATATTTGCGCCGCTGATACGCCGTAAATGTCGCTATAAACTTTATTACGGCGGTCGTGGCGGCGGCAAAAGTTATGCGTTTGCCGACAGCCTGTTATTGTTAGGAAGAATGAAAAAACTGCGAATAGCCTGTATGCGTGAAGTACAAGACAGTATCAAAGATTCGGTACATAAACTTTTAAGTGACAGAATAGCGTTTTATCAGTTGGGGGATTATAAAATAACCGAAAGCAGTATTGTTAATATGCTGACCGGTACAACGTTTATATTTAAGGGCTTACGCGAACAAAATTCCAACAATATAAAATCATTGGAAGGTGTTGATATTGTTTGGTTGGAGGAAGCACAAAAAATCAGTAAGAAAAGCTGGGAAATTTTAGATCCGACAATTAGAAAACCGGGGTCGGAAATTTGGATAAGTATGAACAGAGAAGAAGAAAACGATCCGATTTGGAAAGCACTGGGAGCTAATCCGGATGAACGGACGTTGGTGGTAAAAGTAAATTATTATGATAATCCCTTTTGTCCGGAAGAAATGACATATTTGGCGCAAAAGTGTATGCGCGAAACTCCGGAAGATTATGAACATATATGGTTGGGTGCGCCGGTTATGTTAGGCAATACAAAGTTAATTGCTTATAAAAATGTGCAACGTGCGTTTAACACAGACTTACCGATTTCAACTTCTCCGCTGATTATCGGGCTGGATGTGGCGCGTTTCGGTGATGATAAAACCGTTTTTTGCTTTCGGCGGGGACGGCTTTGTTTTGCTTTTGAAGAATATGCTAAACTTGATAATGTGGAAGTGGCTAATCAAGCCGCTTTTTTTATCAATAAATATAAGCCGCAGAGAGTGTTTGTTGATGCCGGCGGTGTCGGTGGCGGAGTGGTAGATATATTAAACGACCGCGGTTATAAAAAAATTATTCGTCCGGTTATGTTTGGGGCAAAGGCTCTGGCTGATGACAGGTATCACAATCGGCGTGCCGAAATGTGGGACGAGCTGAAACAATGGCTAGGCGGCGAGCAGGAAGTCAGTTTGCCCCCTGATGATAATTTGGCGGCTGAATTATGTGCCGTAAACAAAAAATATGACAGTCGCGGTCGGTTGCAATTAGAAGAAAAAGAAGAACTTAAAAAACGGGTGGGGCGTTCACCCGATAAAGCAGATGCGCTGGCTTTAACTTTTGCCGAGCCGGTGTTTGATATGGGAGAAACAGAAGCACGCCGGAACAGTGTAGAAAATTTGTTTTGGCAGGAAAGAAAAAACAATAGCGGTTGGTAAGCATAGGATACTACCGATTATTTTATGGCAAAACGGAGAATTTAATGACGTATATTACAAAACAATTCGCGGAAGATATTGCTCTTCCGGACGGATCTGTCGCGTCTTCAGTCGCAGACGTTGATAAGTATTTACGAGCCACAGGTTATGCTATGGCAAGCGACTATTCATCGGAATATATGCAAAATATTCGTAATCAACAGGAAAAAACGCGACAAAGAGAAATTTTTGCCGCGTTTCTTCAAAATTATAAAAGGATGATATGGAAATGAGTGATTTAAGAGAGGAAATAGAACAGCAGTTTAAAACTTACGGACTTATGGAAGAAAAAAACGATGCCGAAAATCCAAAAGCCAAAACTCCGGTTGAGGTAACAGTTTGTATTGGTGTGCCAAGCGGATACAGCAAAAAATTTGCCGAAAGTTTTAAAAATCTGCCGGAAGATTGGCAGCGGTTTTTAAGCGATCGTGAGCAGCAGCTTGCCTCACAATTAAGCAATTTAGACGTTAAACTGGCAGAATATAATTGGCTTGATGAAATTTACGGTAAAAACGAACAACGTTTGAAAAAAGCAGGTTTGCAAAAAGTTCGGGACTGGCTTGAGGGATTAGCTGCTTTGGATACGGCAATGGCAGAACGGCCGGCAGAAACTTTGCGGGCAATGGCTAAGGTATATAATGTAGAAGAAAAACTATTTAAAATACCAAACCAAAATGTGCCGGACAGTACGGTGGAACGTGTAAACCGGCTGGAAAAAAATTATCACGATTTAATTTCGTATATGGAAAAACAACAAAAGCAAAACCGTATGGATGCTATCAAAATGTTTTGTCGGCAAACCGATGAAAACGGGCAACCTTTGCACCGCTATTTTAATGAAGTAGCCGATTATGTTTTTGCTTTGTTAAACGGAGGCGCGGTAAATGATGTGTCAGAGGCTTATAATCAGGCTTTGTGGCTAAATCCGCGTATTCGTGAAGAATTGATTACTCGCAAAATCAATTCTAAAGCGGCAGAAGCGCAAAAAGCACAAGATGCCGCATTTGCCCCAAAAGGCAAGGCAAAAGCACCGGAAAGAGAACTCACCCTGCGTGAGGAAATTGAAAAAAATATGGCGGCTTTTATGGATTAAATTTTTTAATAGAGGGATAAAATTATGGCAAACAATAATTTTGACGATATGTTTACTACAACATTGGCAAACAGAACAAAAAATCTACGCGATAATGTATCAAAAAACAACGCGTTACTAAAGCGTCTTAAAGAAAAAGGTAAAATGCGTTCAATTACCGGCGGTTCAAAAATTTTAGAAGAGCTGGAGTATGGCGAAGGTGATATGGTTTGGTATTCGGGGTTTGATACCATAACATACACACCGAAACAATTATTTACGGCTGCAGAATATGCACTAAAACTCTGTGCCGTTCCGGTTGCCGTATCCGGTGAAGAAAAGCTGATGAACAGCGGTAAAGAACAGTTGATGGATTTGGTAGAAAAACGCATAGCCAATGCCGAAAAAACTTTGATAAATAAGATGGCCGCGGCGGTTTACGGTGACGGTACAGGTTCCGGCGGTAAAGAAATCGGCGGTTTGGCTTTGCTGGTTGCGGACGATCCGACTTCCGGTACGGTAGGCAATATTAACCGCGCAACTACCGGTAACGAATTTTGGCGTAATCAGGCAGTTAGCGGAAAAATAACCGCAGATAATCTGCGTCAGATGATGAGCAGTTTATATTATAAATGCAGTCGCGGTACGGAAAAGCCGGATTTGATTGTTTGTGATGACAGTTTGTATTCTATGTATGATTCTTCTTTGGAACAATTACAGCGTTTTTCCGATCCGAAATTGGCTGATGCCGGATTTACCAACCTTAAATATAAGGGGGCTGATGTGATTTATGACGGAGGTAACGGCGGAAATTGTCCGGATAATCACATGTATTTTCTGAATACGGATTACATTTATTTACGCTCGCATAAAGATCGGGATGTAGCCGTAATCGGAGGTGACAGACTTGCAATTAATCAGGATGCTACCTATAAAATTATCGGCTGGGCCGGCAATATGACAATGAGTAATGCAGCCTTGCAAGGTGTTTTAATTAATACGGCGGCAACCGATAACGCCTAATAATTTTTTTGTTTAACAATAAAAGACGGTGATTTGCCATTGCCGTCTTTTATTTTTTATAAGCCAAAGAGGAATAATAAAATGGATATGGATTTTTCAATGTTTCAAGAGCAGGCAAACGCAACGGCAGATGAAAAAAATGTTGCCGCACGTTTTTATGATAAGGCCGTTAAAACCGAAGAATTAAATGACAGCGGTTTGCCGGTGTTTAAAAACGTTACTTATGTGGAAATTCGGCTTAAAGATAACAGTACCGAAGTGTTTAACCAGCCGGCAGGGGCGGATAAAATCAGACGGTTTCCGCGAGAATATGCAATGTATGAACGGGCCAAAAAACATATAAATGACGGTACGCCGTTGGAGCAGTTTGCTTTTTTAACGGCAGCGGAAATTGCTACCTGTAAAAATCGGGGCGTATTCAGTGTTGAACAACTGGCAGCCTTGGATTTTGAAAAAGTACAAAGTCTGGGATTGCAAAATGAGCATATTCAAGCACAGATGTTTATGGAACATGCTGCCGAAAATCGGAAAATTGTGTTGTTTGCACAAAAAGAGCAAGCCTACGAAAAACAGATAAAAGATTTGCAGGAAAAAATAAAAGAGCTGAGCGAGCGTGTGGTAAGGCAGGAGGCACTCTTACAACAAAAAAACAACAAGCGGAGAAAGTAGATGAAAACGATTTTGGAAATATGTCGCGAAGTTGCAGATTTGGCGGCAACAAAGCGTCCGAACGATTTGTTTGATGAAAACAGCCAGCAGGAAAGTATTTTTTTGAGTGTGGCAAAATCCGCTTTAGACAGTATGTTGCGATATGGTGATTGGCAGGAGCTGACAAAAGAGGGATGTTTACGCACCGTAGAAGGAAAAACAAGCTATCCGATAGAAAATATTGCGCCTGATTTTTATTGTTTGTTAAATAATACTATTT
>CAYOYE010000034.1:0-7285 GCA_964408115.1 uncultured Azospirillaceae bacterium | reverse complement strand
CCGAAATATTTTCATTAATCACTTGAATATTCTCCGACTTTATATTAAATTGCCGTTAGTTTAACATAAAAGAGGTTTTTAAATTATGAACGACGAGTGCATTTCTTTTAATTTGGATAATAATGAATTTCGCGGTCGCTTTGTACGGCTTGATAACATTATGACGGAAGTTTTTAAACGTTGTTCATATCCGGATAATGTCGGGATGGCCGTAGCCGAAACCGCCTCTCTGGGCGTAATGCTTGCCGATTTAATGAAATATACCGGTTTGTTTACCTTGCAAATTTACGGTGACGGTCCGATTTCGGCCCTTATATGTGACGTTACGTCCGAAGGTAAAGTGCGTGCCTGTGCAAAATATGACGAAGAAAAAATGAAAAAAGCTCAAGTTTTACGCAAAACGGAAGGCGAATTGGAGGCAGCACCGTTTTGGCTGGGAAAAGGTAATTTGGTATTTACGGTTGATCAAGGTGAAAACACTACGCCTTATCAGGGTATTGTTGATTTACAGGGCAACACTTTAGAGGCCTGTGCTTTACGTTATTTTCAATATTCGGAACAAATTGACACACACTTGCGGCTGTTCGTCTTTAAAGACGGTGATGTTTGGCGTTCTGCCGGTATTCTAATCCAAAAGATGCCGACAAACGGCGGAATAAACCAGACGGATACAGCCGAAAACAATGCTGAAATCTGGAATGAAAATAAAATACTGCTGGACAGCCTGACAAAAGACGAAATGTTTGATAAAAACCTAACTGCCGAAGATATTTTATTCCGTCTGTTTCACGAGCATAATGTAAGGATTAACAAAACAAAAGAATATTATTTCGGCTGTCGTTGTAACCGCGACAAACTGCTGGCTACTCTGGCCTCTATGCAAGAATCCGAAATTGATGCCATGACCGAAAACGGAAAAATTACGGCAACTTGCGGTTTTTGCGGACAAGTATATACTTTTGACAAAAGCGAACTTTTGAAACATTGATTTGGCATAATTAAGCATATATTAAACTTTACCTTGTATGATGCAGTCTATAATTAGTCTAATTTATAGGGTAAAAGATATGAAAAGTTTTATGAAAGTTCTCTGTGCCGCTACAATGGCCGTAGTTTTAAACGCCTGCTCCACAATGAATAATGAAGAAGCTGCTCCGTCAAGATACAGCGATTTACATTTTGACAACAAAAAGCCTATTCAGTTGATGGTAAAAAAAGTTGATATAAGATCGGATTTCACTCCGTCATTTACCCGTCCGAATGTTGAACACCTGTTCCCTGTTTCTATTGAAAAAACAGCCAAAACCTGGGCCGGCGAACGTCTGGAAGCCGTAGATTATTCTTCCGACAGAATTGCCGAATTTGTAATTGAAGATGCCAGCGTTACGGAAAAAGAAGAAAAAGCTACCCAACTGCTGGAAAAAGACAGAGTAAAATATTTTGCTAATTTGAGCGTTTCCTTAAAAGTAACCGATAAAAAATCGTCTGCTCAAACAACGGTTAAGGCCTATCGCGAATTAAGTATGCCGATAGATACCAATATTGAAGATAAAGAAAAATACTGGAATGAAATGGTTATAAAACTGTTTAGTGCCTTTGATGAAAGTATGGAACAAAACGCCAACAAATATCTGAATATGTATATCAAAGGCGATACAAGCGTAGCCGTTTATTAGTGCTTACATTTTACACAATTAAAATCAGAAGAAGAACTCAATTCTATCAGCGGTAAGTTGATTTTGAGTTCTTTTCCTTTTGTGGTAATCGCATCACAAAAGCCGTATAAAACAGCCGCATCACTACGAACCGAAGTTGTGTCCTCAAATTCAAAAAATTCTCCCGGTTCCAAATCAGGCAATTCGCCGTTAAATCCTAACGAAACCGAACAATAACTGTTGCCTTGATTGTCCGTTAGGCAAAGGTTTTTCTTCATAAGACGAATCCGCTCTCCGGAGTTATTTTCTATCCGCAGACAATAACCCCACAATTTAGTCTGAAAATTGTCTTTATCCAACAATTCGGGACAAACCGAAACGACAATATCACCGCTTTGTACCGAGGTATAATCTAAATTTTCCAACATAACAACGAATCCTCTCCTGTATTTAGTTAAGGATTCATTAACCTTTTGCAAAGTTCAAGCAAATTTTAGATTCAATCCACCGATTATGTATTAAATTGTTAAATTCGTTTATCCGAGCAGTGACAGTATTCGGATATCGGGCATTGTTCACAAAGAGGCTTCTGCGCTTTACAAATATAACGTCCGAACAAAACGAGCCAATGATTTGTATTAACCACATATTCGCTCGGGAGAATCCGCATAAGATCATTTTCTACTGCGACAGGTGTTTTGCCCTGACTGAAATCCAACCGGTGAGATATGCGCATAACATGTGTATCTACCGCCAAAGTCGGCTGATGATACCAAACGTTCATCACAACGTTTGCCGTTTTTCGCCCTACCCCCGGCAAAGTCGTTAAAATATCGCGGTCAGCAGGAACTTCACCGGCAAATTTACTTATCAGCAATCGGCTCATAGCCATAATATTATCGGCCTTACCGTTAAACAGTCCGATTGTTTTGATATAAGTTTTTAACTTTTCCGTCCCTAATTCCACCATTTTCTGCGGTGTATCCGCCACCTTAAACAATTCTTCGGTGGCGCGGTTAACACCTTTATCCGTACTTTGAGCCGAAAGCATAACCGCAACCAATAAAGTATAGGGATTGTGAAAGTTTAGTTCACATTTAGGATTAGGATTTTGCTTGGCAAAAACCGATAATATTTCTAAAATTTCGGCAGTATTCCGCATTATGCCTTAACTCCGCCGGCGCCGGCTGCCTTTGGGGCATTTTCATCTAACGGCCAACGCGGACGCGGCTTAAAGTCAAGCGGGCTTGTATAGCCTAAACGGAAACGCTCCAAACCGGCCCACGCTACCATAACCCCGTTATCGGTACAGAATTTTATCGGCGGAGCGGCAAATTCCAACTTATGTTTTTCGGCAAGCTCCCGCAATTTTCCGCGCAAATACGTATTAGAGGCGACACCGCCTGAAACCACCAGATACCGACCGTTTGGATACTGCCGGCGAAAATATTGAACGGCACGTTCCAACTTACGGGTCAGACAATCCGTTGCCGTCATCTGGAAACAGGCGCATATATCGTTAATATCATCGCGTGGCAAGATGGCGTGTTCAATCTGTCCGTCAGGCGCATAAGTTTCTATGATTTTGCGTACGGCAGTTTTAAGACCGGAAAACGACAAATTACAATCTCCCGAACCGATTAACGGACGCGGCAACGTAAAGCGGTTTTCGTTTCCGCTTTGTGCCAGCTTTTCTATCATCGGTCCGCCGGGGTAACCAAGCCGCAACATTTTGGCAACCTTATCAAAAGCCTCACCGGCGGCATCATCTATTGTTGTCCCAAGGCGCTCGTATTCTCCAACATTTTTAACAACCAATATTTGGCAATGTCCTCCGGAAACAAGCAGCAATAAATACGGAAATTCAATATCGTGGGCAATTCGCGCACATAGAGCATGTCCCTCCAAATGATTAACGGCAACAAACGGTTTATTTAGCGCAAGTGCCAGCGCCTTTGCCGTCATAACACCGACAACCACACCGCCGATAAGCCCCGGTCCAGATGAGGCGGCAATTGCATCTACCTGTGACAGTTCCAATCCGGCTTTTTGCATACATTGTGCCACAATTTCATCAACATATTCAAGGTGAGCCCTAGCGGCTATTTCCGGCACGACACCACCGTATTGTTCATGGGCTTTTTGCGATAACAGGGCATCTCCCAAAATTTCTTTTTTATCGGTTACAACGGCTGCTCCGGTATCATCACAGCTGCTCTCTATTCCTAAAACTATCATTTGTTGTCTTTCAACTTTAATTTTATGTAAACTATTTACTTATATGATTATATGAAATACATTAGCAACAACTTGTCAAGGATAAAGGACATAAACCATGGCGAAAAATGATAAAAAAGAAAGTCTTAAAGCTCCGGATAACGGTGATACTGTTTCTATTGTTACCGATACCGAAAAGAAAAGCGTACAAAAAAACGATAAGCCACGCAAATTTAGAGGTAAGACCGCGTTCATTCTTGCCATAATCGCAGTTGTAGGCGGATATGAAGTTTACAGATATGAAAGTTTACAAAACCAAACCGCCAACGAAACCGCACTTATCGGTCAATACGCGAAAAAAATTCAAAATCTGGAAGCCGAAATACAAAAACTTAATGCGGATTTTGTGCAACTTAAAAATACGCAAGCCGCCAAAAATTCGGCGTTAAGCGAAGAAATAAGCCAAAAAGCGACAGCCTTGCGAGATGAGTTTAATACCTTGATTTCCGCAAAAGATACCCTGACGGCAAAAACTACCATGGCTGACGAACATATTGATACGGCAGAAAAAAACCATGAGGCGGAAGTTAAAACAATTAAGCAGGTGCCTGCCGATATTCTTTTGGCGTCCGGAGCAATGATTATCCGCGAAATGGCAGAAAACGGCCAGTCTTTTGAATATGAGGCGGAGGTTTTGCAGATTTTGGCGGAAGATAACGATACGGCACAAAAATATGTAGATATAATCCGCAAATATGCCGATACCGGAATCGGCGGCAGAAGTATGCTGATTAACGAATTTAACGCCTTGTATGCCGATTTAAGCAAACCGCATAAAGCAAACAAAATTGCCGAAAAAAGCTCGGATAAACAAGATAACGGCTGGCAGCAACGCCTAAAAAATTATGCCGAAAATTTGGTTAAACTCCGCAAATCGGCTCCGAATATTATGATTGAGCCGCAAGAAAATGACGAAATACCGAATCTGATTAATCAAGGTAAATTTGCCGAGGCCCTAAACAAAATAAAAACCGACGGTCGCTTTGAACGGACTAATTCGCAAGCTCTCCACGAATGGATTAGGCAAACCGAAAATTATTTGGATTTCAATAGTGCCGTCAACGGTCTGGTTATGAATTCTCTTGCCAATATTCGTATAAAAGGTCTGTTATAACCGCTTGAAAACTTATAAAAAGCATATACGTTAAGCAAAAAAGGAGAGCCTAATGGAAAGTATTGATGAACTTAAACGTGACTGGGCCGAAAAATATAAAACAGTGCCGCAACAGTTACGGCGGGTAAGCGAAGTAAAATCGGTGGCCACCGCATTTAATACCAACATTGATGCCGTATTAAAGATAAGCGGTAAAAGACTGGAAGAACTGATTAAGCAGACAAATCTGACCGAAAGCGAAGTCGCAGCTGAAAATACGCGTCTATTAAGCGGTAAAGATGTTGTACGCGGCATCATAAAATGTTTTACGCTGGGTATTGCGGAAGAATGGATAACCGATGACAAATCGGTTGATGACTGGATGCAGCAAAATTTAGGCTATGACCGTTTGCAGATGGGGGGACAAGGCGGAATTGTCGCCAATGCGCTGGCTGTTTTGGGAGTGCAAAATGTTTTAGTGCATACAAACTCCCATCCGCGCTTACAAGCCGAGCAATTTTTAGATTTGCCGAATTTGTCTGCCGTTGATGTTGACGGACAACCGAAACCGGCAAGAAAAATAGACCGCATAGCCGATACGCCTCTGATTCACCGAATTATAGAGTTTGATATCGGCGACAGTTTTACGGCTTTCGGAAAAACCTTTACTTGCCCGAAATCAAACCGCTTTATTGCAACATACGATCCGGCAAATATTGATTTGCGGATAAATTCAGGCTTTGTTACACAACTGAACACCCAAGGATACGAATATCTGATTTTATCAGGTTACCACAACCTTACATCACAAAGAAACGGCGTAAATTTAGTTAAAAATTCGGTGGATATCATTAAAAACTGGAAGCAAAAAAATCCTCAAGGAATTATTCATCTGGAACTGGCCTCAACGCAGGATATTGAGGTACGCCGCGCCATTATGGAAGAAATAGCACCGCTTGCCGATTCGCTTGGAATGAACGAACGCGAAACTTTAGAGGCGCTGGAAGTTACGGATGCGGAAAAATTCCACAACTTAATTAATCGTCAACTGTCGGCACCGCTTTTGTTTGATGCGGCATTAAGTATTAAAAAGAAAACCGGTGTAAAGCGTGTGCAACTACACATTTTCGGTTTATATATCACTATCCAAAGTAAGGAATTTCCGATTACTCCGCAGCAAAATTTACGCGGTATGATGTTAGCGGCTACCGTTGCGGCAACAAAAGCCGGAATCGGAAAAATAGAAAAATATGACGATTTGTTATGGGCGCAGGGAATGTTTGTTGCGGATACGGGTTTACACGAGTTGCGGCTTTTGGCCGATTATACCGATAACGCCCGACTTTTGACACAAGGGATAGGAACGTTTGAGGGAGAAAATGTTATTGCCGTACCGACAATTTTAATAGAAAAACCTTTAACGCTTGTGGGAATGGGCGACACAATTTCTTCCGTTTCTTTAATCGGCGCACGCTAAAATAACGTATTCTAAACAAAAAAAACTGTTTTTCCTTTCATAGGAAAAACAGTTTTTTTGATTACTTTTCTACCAGCACCAGCCCGTTCGGCAAGTTTACCGTACGGCTTTTGCTGTTTTTTTTCTTCTTTGATGAGTGCTTTTCAGCCGTATTGCTTTCAACCAGCTGAACTTGGCTACCCTCAAAGTTTACGGTCGTACGACTGTACACCGTATGTGAACCGGACCCTGTTGTTGCCACTTCTTCAGAAGTTGCCGCAACATTGCGATCCGGCACTGTATCTGTACTAGCCACAACCGGAGCTGCTACACTTGGCACCGGCACATTTGCCTTATGCGCTTGTGCAACTTCGGCACTTACCGTCTGGTATCTCTCAAAGAGACGCTTGCCGGTAATTACGGTGTGGCGTACATACTGATTCTTCTTGGCTTTGAGCCAGAATTGAAAATCAGTTTTATGTACTTTACCGTTAGTAAAATACACTTCAACTGAATCTTTCGCATCAATTCCTAAGGAATCAATAACCAAGACTTCGTCAGTAAACTCGTCCTTGTTGACAACCACCTTAAAGCCGTTATCTCCGTAAAGAGCGGCAATAAAGTAGTCGTTCGGCGACTTCTTGATTGCAACGAACTCAGCTACCGTTATCTGATACGAATCGGCAGCGGTAACAGCGTAAAACGCCTTATCGGCTTTCTTTACGCTTACAACAGGAATAAATTCCTGAGCAAAAGTAGCAACTGTAGTCATCAATACAACGAAAAGCAAAAATAACTTCTTCA
>CAYOYE010000033.1:0-7316 GCA_964408115.1 uncultured Azospirillaceae bacterium | reverse complement strand
TTATTCAAGGCACGGGGAACGTCCGGAGTGTGGGGCAGATGCGCCGTAAGTTTCTAACGACGTGTACAATAAAGGGTACACGAGCGAGAAAAGCACAAGCAGATGTTCTGCAATACGGGCGGATTCTTCCGATTTGTGCCAAAGATACGACGCACTTTTGGAGCGAAGTGTACAAAGTAGGTACACAAACGAGAAAAGCGCAAGCAGATTTGGTGCAAGGCGGGAGAAGTATGATTGAGATGCTGGGGGTGTTGGCAATAATCGGGGTACTGTCGGTTGGCGGTATCGCTGGATATTCAAAGGCTATGACCAAATTTAAGATTAACAAAACGGTTAGCCAGATGTCGCAAATGGTGTCTAATATTCATACGTTATACAAATCGCAAAGCAGTTATGAGGGGCTAAATAATAATATTATGAAAAAAGCCAAACTTGTTCCAGATGAAGTGTGGGTAACAGGGGAAGACGGGTATTCCAGAATGTACAGCCCTTTTGAAAGCGTTTATTCGGTTAGTGCCACAGGTAAAGATACCGATACTGATCACAAAGCCTTTCTTTTACAGGTTGATGCCGTACCTCAGGAAGCGTGTATTGAATTAGCAACCCTAGACTGGGGAACTGCCATTCCTGAATTAAAAGGTATCGGTATAGGCTACGGCAATGAATTTTCATGCCCTACTTGTAGTTGCAATAATAGTGCTGCTTGCATAAAAGATTTACCGGTAACGGTAGAAAAAGCAGCTAATTATTGCGGTAGTTCTGAGAGAATAACATTTCTCTTTGAATAACCAACCATTAGGTGCTACAACAAAAAAGCCTCCCGAAGATGAGAGGCTTTTGCAATTTTACGATAACAAGCGGCGGCTTATTTGCTATCCATTCCACTGCTACGAGTTATGTTCGGAGCTGTTTTGCTCGGTGTTGCTTTCTGCGATGCCGTTTTGGCGGTTTCGTCTTTTGCCACCGTAGAAGTTTTATGTTTGGCAATATTTTGCAAGGCTTCTTCTTTTGCCTGTTCTCTTTTTGCTATTTGCTTTAGTGCTAATTCATAGTAATATTTACCGAACGAATTTTCATCTACTTTCTCGTTCAACTTATTTTTATAGATAAATTCAACTAATTTTTCATATCCGGTTGCCGCCATATCCGGCCAATGGGAAACAATCCTACATGCGTGGTCTGTAAAGTAACCCAGCGAACGCACATACTCTCCTTTTTCATATTTTTGTTCCGGTATAAGTTTGAAAAAGCGCTGTGCTGCTTCACGTTGAGTGTATCCCATATACGCGATATCTGTAAGATCATCATTTTTTGCAAAAATATCACAAGCCTTTTCCGTATATTTAGAATCTATACCACCAATAGCACGCAAATCAGAAGCCACCTCAAAATCTAACGCACCCTTATTTTTGGCCATTCGCGTTTGAAAACGCTCTTTTAGAGCCTGCAACACCATAGGATGTTCTTCGGATATGGCATATCGTAGTAATTTTCAACACTTTCATGACCTTTTATGCATTAGAATAACTTACAAACCGTTAGACATTGCTTATAAAAAAAGCACCCTGCCAAAATAACAGAGTGCCTTTTAGGTGTTTGACTAAGAGATTATTTCTCTAAATCCGCACCGGTTTCCTGATTAACGCGTTTTGCCGAAAGTTTAACTTTTCCGCGGTTATCCGTACCCAAACATTTAACCCAGATTGTGTCACCCTCTTTATAAAAATCCGAAACAGAGGCAATGCGTTCATTCTTAACTTCAGATATATGAACCAAACCTTCCGTCTGCCCTAAAAAGCGAACAAACGCGCCAAATTCCATAATTTTGGTAATCGTACCATGATAGATTTTACCTTCTTCCGGAACGGCAATAATACCGTTAATGATATCCATAGCCATCTGGCAGTTATCATTATTGCAAGCCGAAATCGTAACAACACCGTCATCCGTAATATCTATTTTGGTATTGGTTTTTTCTATGATTTCACGAATTACCTTACCGCCCGTACCGATAACTTCGCGGATTTTATCCGTTGGAATCTGCATAGAGAAAATACGCGGTGCTTTAGCCGAAACTTCGGCACGCGGTGCAGCCAGAGCTTTAGCCATTTCGCCCAAGATATGAATACGTCCTTCGTGCGCCTGCGACAGAGCTGTTTGCATAATTTCTTTGGTGATAGAAGTAATTTTAATATCCATCTGCAAAGCGGTTACGCCGTCTTTTGTTCCGGCAACCTTAAAGTCCATATCGCCAAGGTGATCTTCATCTCCCAGAATATCCGTCAAAACAGCTACACGCCCGTCATCTTCTTTGATAAGCCCCATAGCAATACCGGCAACCTGCTTTTTCATTGGCACACCGGCATCCATCAGCGACAGACAGGTACCGCATACGGTGGCCATAGAAGACGAACCGTTGGATTCCATAATATCGGAAACAACACGCAGGGTGTACGGGAACTGTTCTTTATTGTTCGGCAACATCGGATGAATTGCACGCCATGCCAACTTACCATGTCCGATTTCACGCCGTCCCGGTGTACCTAAACGACCGCATTCACCAACAGAAAACGGCGGAAAGTTATAGAACAGCATAAAGTCTTGTTTATATTCCGGCAATAAACCGTCAACAATCTGCGAATCGTCAGGAGTACCTAATGTTGTAGCCACTAAAGCCTGCGTTTCGCCACGAGTAAACAAAGCAGAACCATGAGCTTCCGGCAACAACCCTACTTCACAATAAATCGGACGTACCGTTTTGGTATCACGACCGTCAATGCGGTGTCCGGTAGTCAATACTTTTTCACGCATTGTATGGTGCATAACGTTTTCTATTGCATCACAAACATAGGCTTGTTCAACTTCATTATCTTCCGGAATAGAAGCCTTAATTTCTTCGGACAACTGCCCCAAAACCGTACCGCGCTCCAACTTATCCGTTATGTTAAAAGCAGCTTCAAAACGTGTGCCGTATTCTTTGGTAATGCGGGCGCTTAAAGCATCATATTCTGCAGGAAATACCGGAGATTCCCATTTTTCTTTACCGGCTTCGTCTGCTAATTCTTTAATCATTTTAATGACCGGTTGGAAATTTTCAAAACCAAACATTACCGAACCGAGCATAACTTCTTCCGACAATTCGTTTGCTTCGGATTCTACCATCAAAACGCCCTCTTCCGTACCGGCAACCGTCAATTCCAATTCAGAAGTTGCCTGTTCTTCAATGGTAGGGTTCAAAATGTATGCGCCGTCTTTATAGCCGACTTTTGCCGCGCCGACAGGGCCCATAAACGGAATACCCGAAACGGCTAAGGCAGCAGAAGCAGCCACCATGGCAACAATATCCGAATCGTTCTTTTTATCGTGCGATAAAACGGTGCAGATTATCTGTACTTCATTTTTGAAAGCATCAGGAAACAGCGGACGAATCGGACGGTCTATCAAACGCGAAATTAAAACTTCACGTTCAGACGGCTTGCCTTCTCTTTTTACAAAGCCACCCGGAATTTTACCCGTAGCATAATATTTTTCCTGATAGTTTACGGTTAGTGGAAAGAAATCCTGATCGGCCTTTACATCTTTGGCTGCGACCACCGTTGCAACAACTTTCGTTTCCCCATACGTTGCCACAACCGCGCCGGTTGCCTGTCTGGCAATTTTACCTGTTTCCAATACTAAATCTCTACCGCCCCAATTTATTTCTTTGCGGCATATTTTAAAATCAATCATAAATTCTTTCCTTTCTATTCATCTTTATAAAACCTCACTCGGTGAATGCCGAGATTTTTTCGGGGCTGCAGTAAAAACCTGCAACCCCGTATTAATTTGCCCGTTATTTACGCAAATCTAACTTTTTAATAATCGCCTGATATCTTTCTTCACTTGTATTTTTCAGGTGATCCAAAAGGTGACGACGACGGCTGACCATCTTCATCAAACCCAAACGAGAGTGCAAATCTTTTTTATGAACGTTGAAATGTTCAATCAAAGAGTTAATTCTGTAGGTCCAAATAGCAATTTGAACTTCCGGAGAACCGGTATCATCAGCAGAATTACCGTATTTTGCAACTATTTCTTTTTTAACTTCACTTGTAATCGACATCTTTATTTTCCTTTTTTTCATATAAGTTAAACACACGAATCGGAGAAATACCTCTTTCTTCCACCCGTACCAATGCAATCAAACAACTATGGCACGTTGCCACCCGCAAATTTTCGGTTACGTCAACCGCATAATTCTTACGGGAAACACGCTGTCCCATACTTAATTTTCTTGCGTCATCTTCCGAAACAGCAATCTCCGCGATGTCGCGCAGAGACGTTTCTATCGGAAGAAGCGACTCACGTCGTTTTTCTACATACTCTATTTTTTCCAAATTTTCCAGTAAAATTTTATGTTTAAGGTCAAAAATTCCGCATTTTGTTCGTCTTAATTCAATCAAATATCCTAAAGTTCCTAAATATTCGGCTAAATCGTGTCCCAAAGTGCGAACATAAGTACCTTTTGAGCAGGCAACCCGAAATTTTGCCGAATCCGTAAATGCGGTCAGCAGCTCCAAATCATAAATTTCCACCTCGCGCGGAGGCATATCAACCGTCTGTCCGCTACGCGCCAGATCATACGCATGCCGGCCGTTGATTTTTATGGCAGAATACATAGGCGGAACTTGTGTAATCTTTCCGATAAAATGCGGTAAAGCCGCCAAAATTTCAGCGGTTGTCGGAATCTTTCGGCTTGTAGCAATGACTTCGCCCTCGGTATCATCAGTTGAGGTTTGTTCGCCCCATTTAACGGTAAATTCATATTCTTTATGTCCGTCCATAACAAAATTTACCAGTTTGGTAGCCTCACCGAACGCTATCGGTAATACTCCGCTGGCAAACGGATCTAAAGTTCCGGTATGGCCGTTTTTGTTGGCAAACAGCAGACGTTTTGTTTTGCGGACAACCTCGGTAGAACCCATGCCGCAAGGTTTATCAATAATCAGCCAACCGTTTACATCATCAGCTTTATTGTGTTTCATTTGGTCAGCTCCATAAATTCGTCTTCATGCAAAACGGCCACTCCCAATTCCTGCGCTTTTTTGGCTTTAGAACCGGCATCTGCCCCCACAACAACGTAATCGGTATTTTTAGAAACCGTACCGGCAACATGCGCACCGAACTTTTGTGCCAAGGCTTTAGCCTCTATACGCGTAAGTTTTGCCAATGTGCCGGTAAACACAATCGTCTTACCGCTTAACGGCGAATCCGCAATTTCGGTATTTTGATAGTCTTCTACCGTAACATATTGCAACAAATCCGCAATCACCTTTCGGTTATGCACCTCACCGAAAAATTCTACAATATCCTGCCCCATAGATGCACCGATACCGTCTATGGAAACCAGCTTTTCCGTTTCTTTAGCCTCCATTAGGCGCTGAAATTCCGCAAACGAACCGTAATGTTTGGCTAAAAGTAAAGCCGTTGCGCTACCGACTTGCGGAATACCCAGAGCATAAATAAAACGCGGTAACGAAATTTTACGCCGATTACGAATAGCCGTAAACAGTTTTTGTACCGACAGTGTCCCCCAACCGTTACGGCGCGACAATCGTAAACCACCGGATATTTCGCCGGCAAATAAATCATCCGATTTTTCTCTATCGCGTTCTTCCAACGTAAAAATATCTACCGGATTTTGTAAAATTTTATCATCATAAAATTCTTCTATAACTTTATCGCCCAGACCGATAATATCAAACGCCTCTTTAGAAACAAAATGTTTCAGCCGTTCTTTTGCCTGTGCCGGACAAGTCAAACCTCCGGTACAGCGGCGAATTGCCTCGTTTTCCTCCCGAATTGCGTGAGCCCCGCATTCCGGACAAACGGTAGGGAAAATGAAAGGTTGAGAATTTGCCGGCCTTTTTTCTAAAATAACATCTACAACTTGCGGAATAACGTCTCCGGCACGTTGCACAATAACCATATCGCCAATACGAAAATCTTTACGTTTAATTTCATCTTCGTTATGCAATGTGGCGTGTGAAACCAAAACACCTCCGACATTTACCGGCTCCAAATCGGCTACAGGCGTTAAAGCGCCGGTACGACCGACCTGAATGCGAATCCCATTGATACGGGTTATAGCCTGTTCTGCCGGAAATTTATGGGCAATAGCCCAGCGCGGCGTACGGGTTAAAAAGCCTAAACGCTCTTGCAATTCAATGGAATTTACCTTATAAACCACACCGTCTATATCATACGGCAAGGCGGCACGATCTTCCATAATATGCTTAAAATTATCTTCTATTTCCGCGATTGAATTACAAACTTTGTTTAGCGGATTGGTCGGAAACCCCCATTCGCGCAAGCGGACGAAAAATTCCTCTTGAGTTTGCCACCGACGCTCGGAAACTTCGCCCCAGGTATAAGCCCAAATACTTAATTTGCGTTCGGCAGTGATTTGCGGATTTAGTTGGCGTAAAGAACCGGCGGCGGCATTACGGGGATTGGCAAAAACTTTTTTATCTTCTGCCGTATTTTTAGCATTGAGGACCAAAAAATCGCGTTTAGCCATATAGACCTCACCACGCACTTCCAATACTTCCGGCACGCCTGCCGGCAACCGCAACGGCAACTGGCGAATCGTTTTTAAATTGGCTGTAATATCTTCACCGACAACACCGTCTCCGCGAGTTGCTCCGGAAACAAAAATTCCGTTTTCATAACGGGCAGAAAAAGACAAGCCGTCAATTTTCGGTTCAGCCATAAAGGCGATATTTTCCGCCGTATTCAAAAAGCGGCGTACACTCAAAACAAAATCTTCTACTTCACCGATAGAAAAAACATCTCCCAGCGACAACATCGGGAACTTATGTTCTATTTTATTAAATTTGCTTTGCACTTTAGCCCCGACACGTTTAGAAGGACTATCGGCACGCACAAGTTCCGGAAAGTGCGCTTCTATAGCGGCATTACGGTGTTTCAGTCGGTCATACTCGGCATCGGTCAAATACGGCTCGTCTTTTTGATAATACGCATTATCGGATTTTGCTATTTCTTCGGCCAAATATGCCAGTTCTTCGGCGGCCTCGGTAAAAGTCAATTCGCTAACTTCTTTCATCTTTTCGCTCCTGTTGTCTACAATATAAATTATCCGCCTAAAAAGTCAAATAATCTTCTTAAATCCAAAAAATTCGGCAATTTTTGAAAAAAGTTGTTGCAAATAAGAATATAATGTTTTATACAATTTCTGTTGTCGGGCGCGTAGCTCAGTTGGCTAGAGCAATTGACTCTTAATCAATGGGTCCAGGGTTCGAATCCCTGCGCGCCCA
>CAYOYE010000032.1:0-7388 GCA_964408115.1 uncultured Azospirillaceae bacterium | reverse complement strand
AGACTTCAGGGGCAGCCATCTTCATATTGTGGTTAAAAATCCAAATCATGCAGAAGCTGGATTTACGTCTCTTAAACTTAACGGAGTTGAATTGGAGGATAATTATATTCCGGCTGATATGCTTAAGGAAGCCAATGAGGTTGAGCTTGTAATTTAATAATGAGAAAAAAACAAAATGGCGGATGAAAAACATCTGCCATTTTTGCATTACCATGTTTTATGATAATATCGGTCTCTGTATTTTTTGGGGGTGAGCCCCACATATTTTTCAAACGTCTGTATGAAATGGCTCTGTGACGAGAAAGCAAGGTAATTTGCTATCTCGATAAGGCTTATTTCAGAGTATTTTAAAAGGTTTTGGGCTTTCTCTATCTTTTTCTCGCGTATATAATCGCTTACCGACACGCCAAGGTTTTGCTTGAAAAGCCTGGAGAGATAACTTAGCGAGAGGGCTGTGTATTCAGAAAGGTCATCAATGGTAATTCTCTCGTTTATGTGATTATATATATAATCTACGCAAAGTACTATTGGTTTTGAAACAATGTCATTTTTCTTAAGCAGAAACATCTTTCCGGTAAAGTCAAGTACCATGTCGTGATGCAGCTGGGCTACTGCTCTGACAGAGGCGCATGCGTCAGCCTTTAATATGTAGAAGTCGCTTAACCTGTACGCCTGTTCAAGTTCCATGCCGCCTTCTACACAGTGGCGCGTAATCATTGCTGTTGTTATGCAGAAATGATATTTCAGATTTGTCAGTGGATTTTTGGACAACACTCCCATTCCTTCGGGATTTGTAAAGTCGCCATTACCGATTTTGTTATCCGAATTATCAATAAATTGTTTTGGCAACGTTTTAAAAAAGACATTTTGCATATAGCAGCCGGACAAGAGGTTATACATGGCGATTTGACCGTTAATAATTTGCTGCTAAACGAAAGTGGGAAGATCTATCTGCTGGATTACGGAAATCTGCAATACGGCTATCCGTTGGAAGATTTTGTCGGGCTGATTATGCTGTTATCCGGATTTAGCGGTATTGTCGGTAGGTGTCGGCACTTTATTAAGTTAAAAAAAGCGTTACAGGAAGCTGAAATACCTTTGGCAGATGAGCCGCAAATGTGGCTTTATGCCGTACAAATGTTCTATCTCAAAAAATTACAACGGCGTTTTAACGGCGTAAGAGCCAAACGAAACAGTCTGCGGAAAAACCTTTGTTTATTGCTTTGCTTGTTGCAATATTTCAAATTGGCAAAAATTTTGCAAAAATAAGCGGATATATTACAGCAATTCTACATTTTTCCGTTTAGGATTATATGTTATGGAGAGTTCGCCGCGACAAAGCCGTTCGGCGTATTTACCGAATATTTCATAACGCCATCCTTGCATAGTCAGGGTGTTTTGCGGTTGACCGGCAATAATATAGCGTAAATCGGAATCGGTTGCAATCAGGTGAGCGACAACGCCGTTATTTTGGCTACATATTTTCAGCAATAATTTAAGCATTTCTGCCAAACTTTGCTCGTTATTCGGTATGTTTTGTGCTTTTTTACGGTCATTTTTACATTCTTCGGCAGATATCGGGTTTTGCGCGGCATATTGCAAAACAGCGATAATTTCTTCTCCTAACTTGCCGCTGCATACATCAGCGCGCAGATTACGAACCTGCTTTAAGTCGCCGATTTTTTTAGGGTAGGTGCTGGCAATATTGAGTAAGACATCGTCTTTTAAAATAGCCGAACGAGGGGTGTTATATTTTTGCGCCCGTTCTTCACGCCATTTTGCCAGATATTTAAGAGCCGAAAGAAAGCGTTGCGTGTGTACATTGTGCTTAATTCTGCCCCAAGCCTCATCCGGATTAACGTTGTAACATTTTTCGTCACAGAGGTTGGAAATTTCTTCATTAATCCAATTAAGTCTGTTATTTTTTTGCATATAATCAAATAGATATTTATAGCAATTAACCAAATAGGTTACGTCGCACAAGGCATATTGCAGCTGCTTTTCATCAAGCGGGCGAATGCTCCAGTCAGTCAGACGACAGCTTTTATCCAGCTCGGTTTTGGTAATTTCATAAACCAGATTACCGTAGCCGATATTTTCGGTATAACCGCAAACCATGGCAGCAATTTGTGTATCAAAGACGTTTTGCGGAATTTTGCCGGTTAGGTTATAAAATATTTCAATATCCTGCCGTCCGGCGTGAAAAACTTTAACAATTTGCGGATTTTGCAAAATTGCAAAAAATGCCGTTAAATCAACGGAACTTAACGGGTCAATAATGGCAGCTCCGCCGTCATATCCGACTTGTAACAAGCAAAGTTGCGGATAGTAAGAATGTTCGCGGATAAATTCGGAATCCACCGTAATAAAAGGTTGTTTTTGCAAGATATTGCAGAAATCCGTCAGTTTTTCGGTTGTATCAATTAAGTTCATGGCTTTTCCCCTGAATTGCAGGCTAGCAAAAATTGATTAACATTTTTTTAATTTGGGGTTGATTTTATTACAAATCGGAGCTAGAACAAGAAAAGGTTTTAATTATAGAATAGGGAAGATTATGAACGAATATCGTACACACACCTGTAATCAGTTGCGGGCGTCCGATGTCGGACAACACGTTCGTTTGGCCGGTTGGATTCACCGTAAGCGTAATTTAGGTAATTTATGTTTTGTGGATTTGCGTGATCATTATGGCATAACGCAATGTGTTTTTGACAGCTCGTCTGATTTGTTTGAGCAAATAAAAGATATTCGGGTAGAGAGTGTAGTCGGCTTTACCGGTGAGGTTGTGGCGCGCGAAAGCGTTAATAAAAATATGCCGACCGGTGATATTGAAATTCGGGTTGACAGCGTAGAGGTTTATTCGGCTGCCGATGTGTTGCCGATACAGGTGTTCGGTGAAAGTGACGAGCCGGAAGAACTGCGCTTAAAATACCGCTTTTTGGATTTACGGCGTGAGCGGATTCATAACAATATTATGTTGCGCTCAAAAGTAATTGCCGAAATGCGCAGATTGATGGTAGAGCAGGGCTTTACCGAATATCAAACGCCGATTTTGACAGCATCTTCTCCGGAGGGTGCACGCGACTTTTTAGTACCTTCGCGTCTGAATCCGGGAAAATTTTATGCCTTGCCGCAAGCTCCGCAACAATTTAAACAGTTGCTTATGGTATCGGGTTTTGACCGCTATTTTCAGATTGCACCTTGCTTTCGTGATGAAGATCCGCGGGCAGACCGTTCTCCGGGAGAGTTTTATCAGTTAGATATGGAAATGTCGTTTGTTACGCAAGAAGATGTGTTTAAGGTTATTGAAAACACTATGGGCGGAATATTTAATAAGTTTGCCAACGGTAAAACCGTTTCACAAGCTCCGTTTGAACGTATAGCCTTTAGAGAAGCAATGTTAAAATACGGTAGCGACAAGCCAGATTTACGGAATCCGCTGGTAATTGCCGATGCTACCGATTTCTTTGTAAATTCCGGTTTCGGCGTATATGACGGAAAAGTTGCCGCCGGAGAGCAGGTTAGGGCAATAAAGGCTCCGGCAGCCGGCAATAAACCGCGTTCTTTCTTTGATAAGTTTGATGCCTATGCCAAAGAAGAAGGCTTTGGCGGTATGGCTTATGTAGCGTTTTCGGATAACGGAAATAAAGGTATTGCCAAGTTCTTTACGGAAGATAAAATTGCCGAATTGAAACAAAAATTTGCATTGTCAGACGGTGATGCCGTATTATTTATGGGCGGTAATGCCAAAACAATCAATAAATTTGCCGGAAAAGTACGCAATAAACTGGGTGAAGAGCTGGATTTATTTGAAAAGAATACGTTTAAGCTCTGCTGGATTGTAGATTTTCCGTTTTATGAAGAAAACGAAGAAAGCGGTGCTATAGAATTTTCGCACAATCCGTTTTCTATGCCACAAGGCGGTTTGGACGCACTAAACAATAAGAATCCGCTGGATATTTTGGCATATCAATATGATTTGGTTTGTAACGGTGTTGAGTTGGCGTCCGGTGCCGTCCGCAACCATGTTCCGGAAATTATGTATCGGGCCTTTGAAATTGCCGGTTATGACCGAAGTGTTGTAGATAACAAATTCGGCGGTATGATTAGCGCATTCAAATACGGCGCACCTCCGCACGCCGGCTGTGCTCCGGGGATTGACCGTACGGTGATGTTATTGTTGGATGAGCCGATTATCAGAGATGTTATTTTGTTCCCGCTGAACGGTAAGGCACAAGATTTGATGATGCAGGCCCCGAATACGGTTACGGAACAACAGCTCAAGGATTTGCATATTGCCATAAAGCTGTAAATATTTAAAAGCTCTGCATAAGATTAGTATGTCGGAGCTTTTTTTATGCTTGCAAAATATGAAAAAACGTTTATGATTTATAGCATTAGGGGAAAAAAGATGAAAAAATATGTATATGCGTTTTTATTGTTGATGATTGCAACGCCTGCCGGAGCAACCGTAACGGATTTGATTGGTAAGGTAAAAAACAATGATGTCGCCGGAGTTAAGGAATTGTTAGCCGGTGGCGAAAAAGCCGGAGCAAGTGATGCTAACGGAAATACGGCTCTGCATTATGCCGTAGCGACAAATAATGCGGAACTGACAAAGCTGTTGATAGATGAGGGGGCTGACGTTAATGCCAAAAATAACAAAGGTTGGTCGCCGGCTATGATTGCCGAAAAAAAGAATGTTCCGGAGGTTTCGGCTGTTTTACGGCAGTATGAACAAAAAAATAAGGTGGTTGAAAGCGCGGCAAAGGTGAAAGCCCAAACAACGGATAAGGTTGCAGAGGTAAAGACAACTGCCGAAAATAAAGCGGTAAAGACCGAAGAAAAGGCGACCAAAGTTGTTACAGACACTAAAGAAGTAGCCGACAAAAAAGTAGCGACAGTTAAAAAAGCCGTAACAACTACGGAAACAGCCGTTAAAACAGAAGCTCCGAAGGCGGAAACACAGAAAGCGGAAGCACCGAAAGCGGAAGCACCAAAAGCAGAAGCACCGAAAGCAGAAGCTCCGAAAGCAGAAGCACAGAAAGCAGAAACACAGAAAGCGGAAGCACCAAAAGCAGAAGCACCGAAAGCAGAAGCTCCGAAAGCAGAAGCACCGAAAGCAGAAACAAAAACGGTAGAAGTTAAAAAAACTCAGGCAGTTAAGCCACAAGTGAAAAAAGCCGAGCCATCGCGTTTTTCTAAAGATATAACGGTAGGAACGGAAGAAGTTGTATATTGTTTGTCTTATATTGCGCTGCAAAGTGAAGAACCGGATAAAGCAAAGGCGGCATCTTATTATGCTAGGGATAACGGCTTGACCAAAGCAAGATATGATCACATAGAAATAACGGCTCGCGATTATTTTGAAAATGCCTCGGCAGAAAATATTGCTAAAAGGGCTGATGAGTGTTCGCAAGTTATAACGCCGAAAAATGATGAAGAAATGAACAAAATCGTTCGTAGTTGGAACAAAGCAATCGGTTATTAAGTGAACGGAACAAAAAAATATCTCCTGCAAATCGGGAGATATTTTTTTTGTAAATTTATTGCAGCTAAGGTTAGTAAAATGCCCACCCCATACGGTTGTCATTTCCTGAACAATAAGTTGCTGCCGTACTTACTTCTATAGGCAATTTGGCATTCGGGTCGTCAACACAGGCAATATAACCTGTCGTTTTTTTTGTTCCGTCACAACCTTTATAATAATCACTTCCACTATCATCATTAATACTTACGGCAATTAAGCCGTCAGAAGTAGCCGAACCCCAATCTATAGTTGCCAACTCCATACAAGCATCTTCAGGTACATCGGTATACCAAATATGAAAAGAATTGCTGTAACCAAATGTGTATTCATCTTCTATAAAAATATCACCGCCAAACGGATTTTTCATTCGGCCGTTGGCGTCAAATACATCATCAGGTACAATTTTAGCTTTTTTACAAATATCAACATTTCTATAGTAGCAATCAAGGCCACTATAATCATCTTGGGACTTAAATAAGGTACGGGCATTAGCCGCTATTTGTGAAACCTGTTCTATGGTTTTGTTAATCTTAAATTTGGTCATAGCCTTTGAGTATCCGGCAATTCCGCCAACTGACAGCACGCCGATTATTGCCAGCACCCCCAGCATCTCAATCATACTTCTCCCGCCTTGCACCAAATCTACTTGCGCTTTTCTCGCTCGTGTACCTACTTTGTACACGTCGCTCCAAAAGTGCGGCGTATCTTTGGCACAAATCGGAAGAATCCGCCCGTATTGCCCCACACTCCGAACGTTCCGCGAGCCTTGAATGGAGTTCTTTACATCTGCTTGTGTTTTTTTAGTACAAAATGTGGACTTATTAACAAATAATCCACCAACTTGCGTTTCCGCAATTTGGTGGATGACTTTCTAATAATTACGCCCAAAATAAAAAACGAAAAAGGTGGTTTAAGATGAACTTAAATCCACCTCAAAGAAAATAGACCCACGCGTAAAATCGTGGGTCTATTTGTGTGTTCGTCTTATCATTGACCTTTTATTCAAATGCAAACGCCAACATGTTATCATTTCCGTTACAAACCTTTGCCGCATCAGAAACCGAAATAGGAAAAGAATCAAAGGCATCGTCAAAGAATTTAGCCTCACCAAAATATGCGTGAGATAGTAATCCTAAACTAATACCTTTTAGACCTTGAGCGCTTTGTCCCCAATCCAGCGTTAATAACTCCATGCAAGCGTCTTCCGGAATACTTGTATATACTATATTAAATCTAGCATATCCTGAGGATTTTGAGGACGTCTCGTTACTCTCTACCCATAATCCGCCACCAAACGAATTTGTCATGTTAGTAGAGTTTTTTATGTAAAGATCATTTTGAGAAGCCTTAGAGTGTATAGAATTTACAGAAAATGTATTTCCGGCAAAAACTTCGTCTGGTGTCAGTTTGGCTTTTTTTACGATTGCTTGATTTAATCCATTATAGCTATCTTGTGAGGTATAAAGAGTACGCACATTAGCGGAAATTTGTGATACCTGATTAACCGTTTTATTGATTTTAAATTTCATCATGGCCTTTGAATATCCGGCGATACCACCAACTGACAGCACGCCGATTATTGCCAGCACCCCCAGCATCTCAATCATTGAACGTCCGTATTGCAGCACATCTGCTTGTAAATTTCCTCCTCGTGTACCCTTTATTGTACACGTCGTCAGAAACTTACGGCGCATCTGCCCCACACTCCGGACGTTCCCCGTGCCTTGAATAAAGTTCTTGATAACTGCTTGCGCATTTTTGACAGCGGAACTTTGGGTAAACCATCCATCAACGTGAGAAATTGCAAGTTGCCCAAATCGGTAGATTTGCTTTAAAAATGTTTGGAAAAGGGATTTAA
>CAYOYE010000031.1:0-7587 GCA_964408115.1 uncultured Azospirillaceae bacterium | reverse complement strand
CGGACAAACGGTAGCCGCCAGTTTTTCTACACCGGAATTATTTTCGGTGGCCGAGGATTTAACCAAAATGCAGATAGAAGCATCTGTGGTAGAGGCCGATATTGCTAAAGTAAAAGAAAATCAAAATGTCCGCTTTACGGTTGACAGTTATGCCGATGAATATTTCAACGGCAAGGTAACACAAGTGCGCAATGAAGCCGTTACCACCTCTAATGTAGTAACCTATACCGTAGTTATTGAAATAGATAATTCCGATATGAAATTAAAACCGGGGATGACGGCCAATGTAGAAATAATTACGGCTGAAGAAAATAATATTTTGCTTGCGCCAAATCAGGCCTTACGCTTTTATATGGACGACAGCGATAATGCCAAACGTTATCAGGACAGAGGTATATGGGTGCTGAAAAACGGCAAACCGGAAAGAATTTCCGTACAATTAGGCGCAAGTGACGATAACTTTACACAGGTTATTTCTTCGCAGTTACAGGCAGGGGATAAAGTCATTGTTTCCAAACAAAGCTCAAAATCTGACGAAAATCAGACCAAATTAAGGATGCCTCACTAATGAAAGCGCTTATTACCCTAAAAGATATTCATAAAAGCTATCCGCTGGACGGTTTTGACTTAGAGATTTTAAAAGGCATTAATTTGGAAATCAACAACGGAGAGTTTGTTGCCATTATGGGGCCGTCCGGTTCCGGTAAATCCACTTTAATGAATATTCTCGGCTGTCTTGATACCCCGACATCCGGCGAATATGTGTTAGACGGTGAAAACGTGGAAAATCTGTCGGCAGATGAACTTGCGGTTATCCGTAATAAAAAAATCGGCTTTGTTTTTCAGGGGTTCAACCTGTTATCCCGCACTTCTGCCATAGAAAACGTAGAGTTGCCGATGGTGTATGCCGGTCAGCCTGATGCCGTTAGAGAAGAAAAAGCCAGAAAAGCATTAGAAAGCGTTGGTTTGGCAGAAAGAATGTATCATTTACCGAATCAGCTTTCCGGTGGTCAACAACAACGTGTTGCCATTGCTCGCGCCATTGTCAACGAAGCTCCGATTATATTTGCCGATGAACCGACCGGTAATTTGGACACCAAAATGAGCGAAGAAATTATGCGCTTATTCACCGAGCTTAACCAAAAATTTAATCGCACCATTATTTTGGTAACACACGAAGAAGACATTGCGCTTTATGCCAAACGCATCATCAAAATCGTTGACGGAGAAATCCATTCCGACATAACCAATAAAAACAGAGTAATAAAATGATTGAACTTAAAACCATTATAAAAATTGCCGTACGGGCAATCCGCGCCAACAAGATGCGCTCCATTCTTACCAGCTTGGGAATTATTATCGGTGTGGCAGCAGTTATTGTGATGCTGGCTATCGGTAACGGCGCACAAATTTCGCTGCAAAACGAAATGCGCAGTATGGGAACAAACCTGATAATGATTCGCTCCGGCTCTACCACTTCGGGCGGTGCGCGTATGGGACATGGTACACAGCCAACGCTTAAAAACGGTGATGCCGATGCCATACAGGAAAAAGTAAACGCCATAAAGTTAGCCGTTCCGGTTGCCAATGACAGCGGGCAGTTAGTTTACGGCAACGCCAACTGGGCAACCAGCATTACCGGCACCGATAACCGTTATTTTGAAATAAAGGAATGGGATTTGGCATACGGTCGTTTCTTTTCGGAAGCAGACGTAAAAAGCGCCAACAAAGTAGCCATTTTAGGCCAAACGGTTGCCAAAGAATTGTTTGGCGACATTGATCCGCTCGGCAAAACCATTCGTGTCAAAAATCTGCCGTTCACCGTTATCGGCGTTTTAACGGCTCGCGGACAAAGCGGTCCCGGTCAAGATCAGGATGATATGATTTACCTACCGTTAAGCACCGTACAAAAGAAAGTATCCGGCACTGAATTTCCGGATATGGTAAATATGCTGATGTTACAGGCCATAGACGCTGCCAGCACCTACACCGCTCAAGATGAAATCACCGCGCTTTTGCGTCAGCGTCACAATTTGGGACTGACTAAGGACGATGACTTTACCATTATGAACTTAACGCAATTTATGGAAATGATGCAGAGTTCCACAAAAATTATGACCATTCTGCTGGGTTCTATTGCCTCTATTTCATTATTGGTCGGCGGTATCGGAATTATGAACATTATGTTGGTTTCCGTTACCGAAAGAACGCGTGAAATCGGTATCCGTATGGCTATCGGCGCTAAAAGTTGGGATATTCGTCTGCAATTTCTGGCCGAAGCACTTATTTTATCGTTAATTGGCGGTATAATCGGCGTAATTTTCGGTATTGCCGGAGTTTACATATTGCCGTTATTAACATCTATTTCGGCAGAATTATCTTCTTTTTATGTTATTCTGCCGTTCAGTTTTTCGGGCATAGTCGGACTTGCCTTCGGATTTTTTCCGGCATACAAAGCCTCTTTGCTCAACCCGATAAATGCCCTACGTTACGAATAAAACAAACACAATTTCCGTAACCGAGCCTTACCTGAAACGGTAAGGCTTTTTTATTTTTGGATAGAGTATCACTTAAATATGGTTTTCTAACATTCGTATTTTTCACATTTTTATAATAAAAATTAGATAAAAATTAACCTTTTGCACCTAGTATAGTCTAAAGTAGTATATTTTTAGAATATTTAACTTGGAGTTATGATATGAAACGCGGACTACTAAAAACCATATTTATTTATACCTGTTTTTCTTTTGTTTTGTCGCCGGCAATAGCAAATGCACAATTTTACAACCGCACAAACGTGATGCAGCAAATTTACCGCATAGCGTCTTCCGGAAACGTAAGGAACTTACAAAATTCCATTAACGGTTTACGGGATTTGGAAACCAAAGACAATCAGGGTGATACCGCCCTATGTCTGGCCATAAAGCAGCAGAACTATACGGCATATAACACTCTGGTACGAGCCGGTGCTG
This sequence comes from uncultured Azospirillaceae bacterium, assembly GCA_964408115.1. Classification (GTDB taxonomy): domain Bacteria; phylum Pseudomonadota; class Alphaproteobacteria; order RF32; family CAG-239; genus RUG410. The sequence continues at coordinate 4,615 of CAYOYE010000031.1, read as the reverse complement.
ATCGTCATCCTTATTGTGTAGAAAACATAACTCCCAGCAAATACGAAAATTTCATGAACAACATCAGTCCGACAGCCGCCGCCGGCAGTAGCGGAATTATGGGTTCATTAGCCGGACTTCCGGTATATACAACCGTTTTAGGCGGTGCTTTGGTAGTCGGAACCGGTCTGGCTTTAGCCGGAGGCGGTGGCGGCGGTGGTAGTGACAGTAGCACCGATGAAGAAAGTTGCGACGGTTACACTACTGATGATTGCGCTACCGGAGAACATATAGACACAACGTGCGAAGCAAATACGCAATATCATACATGCGCATCTAACACCGTTAATACGTCCGACAACTGCGAAACTTTTGTAACTAATAAGGATGAATGTTCCGTTTGTGCCGACGGTTATTATCTTAACGGCACAAGCTGCACCACACGAACAAATACGGATAACTGTAGTGAATTTTCCTCTGACAGCGATACTTGTACCGCTTGCACCGTTGGAAATGTTGCGGCTGACGGAACCTGTGACACCCCTGCCACTCTCTGCCCTAACTATACCAATGAACATTGTCCGAACGGTCAGTATATAGATTCAACACAGGAATGTTCGGTAGATTCCAGCTATCATTTATGCGTTGCCAATGAAATAAACACTTCGGACAACTGTAACTCTTTTGTTCAGGATAAAGATGAATGCGATACCGATTCTTGCAAAAGCGGGTATGTCTATTCCGACGGAAACTGCGTAACGGCAAACCAACGTTGTATAGAAATGGGATTAGATAAAACAGGTCTATGCCCGAACGGTCAACACAATACCGGTAACTGTCCGTATAACGAAGATTATCACTCTTGCGGAGATAACGTATATGTAACCGCCAAAAACTGCAAAAACGTTCTGACAGGATATGACCGTTGTACTGTCAACCAATGTGCCGACAATTACTATTATTTGAGTGCGACCTCCGGTCCGGGCGGTTTCTGCTACGAGCGGCAAAACACCGAAAACTGCAGTCAGTTTGATCCGGCAGGCGATGCCTGTACCGAATGTAGCATAGGTAAACCTGATGCACAAAATCGTTGCGACAGTACTGCGGCAAAATGCGGTTATTATGACAAACATAAATCTACTATTGATGATTATGACTGCGGTACTGACGGATACATACCGTCTACCTGTGAATATAACGCAAACTACTATACTTGTAATAAAGGTACAAGCGTAGAAAACTGCGCCTCTTACGAAAAAAATACCGGCACCTGTTCTACCTGTGCCGAAGGTTATTATTTGGAAAAAGCCGAAAATAAGTGTTCTCCGCAAAATGTATCACATTGCAATAAATATGAGCCCAACACCAATTACTGTACACTCTGCGAGGGCGGAAGCACGAATGATACCAAACCCGGATATGCCCTAAACAACGGTATTTGTGTTCAGGCAGATGAAATAGACAACTGTGCCACATATAACAATACGGGCACAACCGCTAAATGTAGTTCATGCGATAGCGGATACGACCTTACCGCTAACGGGACCTGTCAGGAAAAAGATTGTTCCGGATATGAAGAAAGCTGTGCTGCAGGCTACCATCCAAGTTCTACCTGCCTAAGCGGTGACACGACATATTATGCCTGCACCGTCAACACACAAAACACACCGACAACCTGCAAAACTTTTGTTACCGGTAAAGATTTGTGTTCGGTTTGCCAATCCGGCTATGTAAAACTTAACAGTACGGAAAATAAAACAAACTGTTTTACTAAAATAGAAAATTGTAGCACCTACAATTCTTCTAACGGCAAATGTATAAAATGTGTTGCCAACTATACACCAGGTGCCGATGGTAGCAGTTGCATAAAAAATGACACTTCAACCGATTGCGGTGATTATAAACTGGAATGTGATGCAGATGAATATGCAACCGGCAATGTTTGTGATAAAGATTCCGATTATAAAGAATGTAAAACGCGTACAAATACCAACGGATGTGTAACCTATGCGGCAAACGGAGATTATTGCGAAACCTGTGAAGCTACCTATACGGAAACCGGTACGCTACTGACTAATGCTACTTATTCGGAGTGCAAACTGGAAAGCAGTTCTCTTTACAAATTTATAAGCTGTAATCAGGGATACTATTTTAAAAACGGCAAATGCCGAAGCGTTACCAAAATATTCGGCTGCACCGAATATGATACCGATACCGGCAACTGTTTAAGCTGTGAGAGCGGCTTTGAGCTAAACGACAACACCTGCACACAAACGACGGCCTTAGGTTCTCGCAGTTATACCATCGCCAACAACGAAACCGTATACAGTAACAGCGATGGAGATAAAAATGTTTCTGTAAACGGCAACCCTTATGGCGGAGCTTATTATGCTTATGTCGGCTTTGGACCTACGGCTTCTAACACTGGCGACAGTAATTTCTATCAATACTATGATGCCTATAACTCTACAAACAGTAATGCTAATATTTCCTTTAATAATCCGGATTTAAGCGTTATCAGTAATACATCATACGGCACACAATATTATCTTATCGGGCTTGAGTCCATCTATGGAACGGCCGTCAACGGACTTAACAACAGTGGTTATACCGGATATGTAAACATTGATTATGATACCGAAAATTCAAATACTGCAGACGGTATCAGCTGGACACCGGTTGGTATTTATACCCAAAACAGCGCCTATAATGCTTATGGATCGGGAAGTGAAGGCAACATTACGATAAATTCAACTTCCCAAGCCTACGGAATGTGGCAGGGTAACACCGACGGTGATATTTTGGTAAATGCTTATAGTGGCACCGGTAATATTACGATTACGGCGGCTTCCGGTTATGGAATGTACAACAACTCCTCATCGTCAGCAACGTATAACGCTTATTTCGGCACCGGTAATATTACGATTACGGCGGCTTCCGGTTATGGAATATATAACAAATCTTCTGCCGGCACTTATAACGCCTTCGGTTTTGGAGCTGCCGGTACTATTATCCTGAAAAAAACCGCAGATTCCACCTCCCCTCAAGATACAGCGGCATTAGCCGGAAAAGGTGGTGTTTATAATGCTCACGCCCAAGGAGCTATTGGTAAAATTGAGGTTCATGGTCCGGCTGTTGGCTTATATTCTTACGGAGCAGAAATGTCTTATAATGCGTACGGAACAAGTGCCAGCGGAACAATCACTATCTATGGTGATACGGAATATAAAGGCAGTTATTACGGTATGTACGGTACAGCAGGTAACCAATATTTGGTTAACGCTGGTGCCGGCTCTTCCGGAACAATTAAGATAACAGTAGAAACAGGCGGCAAAGGAAACATATACGGTATTTATGGCGGTAATAATGATACCGGTAACGGTGCTTCAGGAGCAATAGCCATAAAAAACAGCAATGATTCTATTGACGCAATCTACGGTATTTACGGCGGTGCTCAATACAGTAGTTCATCTACAATTAACATTACAAACACCGGTAAAACAACCGATATTTACGGCATATATATTACTAAAAGCACAACATTAACAGATTCACTGAGTGGCACGATTACCATAAAAACCGGCGATGAAAACTCTTCGTATACCAATAATATTTACGGTATTTACGCCGATGGTAAATACACCGAAAGCAATGCTGATATGAGTATAATATTATATAACGGAGCCGGTTCGGCTACTACCGCTTGGGGAATACAAAACGGTAAAAACCTCAACTCTGTTACAATTACTTCAGCCAATAGCGGAGTAACGGCTTATGGTATTAAAAACGGTAGTAACGCAAAAGATGCAACGGTAAAAATAAGTTTATCCGCGAAAGAAAGCGGTACGGCATACGGTATTTATGACGATTATCAGATTGCCGGAACTAACAGTAATTACGGATCTAATTCCGGAACGATTACCATACGAAATACCGTAAATGCTATCGGCATCTATTCGGAACGGAGCGGAAATGAAGACACTTCTTCCGGTAGCGAACAAAATGTTGTAGCGGTTAATTCCGGCACAATCTCCATAAATGCTTCTGAAAAAGCCTACGGAATTATGTTGCTGAAAAATAAAACGGATTCAACATTAAGTATTGCAAAAAACAACAAGACCATAAGTATTTCCAATACAGAAGGTTACAGCGGAACACTTTACGGTATGTATGCCTCGGCTACCGGCTCAACGGGCAGTGCCGAAATTGATAACTATGGAAGTATATCTATCTCGGTTTACCATCCGAAAAACGGTGCAGCCTCAACCGTTTACGGTATGTATGCCGAAAATGCAACAGCCAAAAACGGCTCAAATCAAACCATTACCATTACAGATCCAAGCGGCAATTCTGATAATGTGATCTATGGTATTTATGTTAGCGGCGAAAACGGTAAAGCCATAAATTACGGTACAATTGATATTACCACCAACGGTATGGCGTATGGTATTTATGCTGAAAACGGGGCAACCGTATATAACGGCGGTACGATTATCATAAATTCATCCGAATATACCGGTAACGAAGCTATGGCTATCAACTCAAGATACTATATCTATTTGGATAGAGGTTCTGAAATTGTAACAAGTGGGGCGATTGTCAGCACGCAGGCGTTTGATGCGGATAGCCTTGGCGG
>CAYOYE010000030.1:0-7590 GCA_964408115.1 uncultured Azospirillaceae bacterium | reverse complement strand
CATTCGGACCATTATGACCAAACGGGTTGTAGACTTTGCCGAACTGCAAAAAAACACCGAAGTACAACAGATGAAAATCGCCGTCAGCGATTTTTATGCCGAAGCAATTAACGAATTTTGTGCAGATGCAGATGTTGATGCCATCGGCATAGACAGTCTGACGATTTGCAATGATCCGCAAAACAAATGTTCTTATCAGGTAGAAAAAGGTCATCATATCCGTTGCGCACTCAATCGGGAAATCGTTACGCATTTCCATAAGGCGGATTTATTATCCGGCGGTCAGGCCTCTCCGCTGACACCGGTGTTTTTTAATGCCATTGCGCAAAACGTTTGTAAACCGGTGCTGTTTATTGAATTGTCCGCGGTTTGCAGCCTGACATATATTGGCGAATCCGGTGAGATGCTGGCTTTTGATTGCGCTCCGGGGATGGCTATGATTGAAGATTGGACTTTCAGGCACGCTAATATGCAAACTGATTATAACGGGCGTTTGGCCATTTTAGGAACGGTGCATACGGAGATTATCAATACTCTGTTACACCACAGATTTTTACAAAAGCAGCCGCCTAAATCTTTAGACGTTATGTATTTTAGAGATAAGAGCGAACATTTTGAGGGGCTTTCTTTGGAAGACGGCGCAGCAACCGCCACCGCATTTATTGCAAAAGCCATACAACAACAAGCCGCGGCGTTTTTACCAACCATACCGACAGAAATCTATATTGGTGGCGAAGGGCTGAAAAATCCGTCACTTACGCGCTTTATTAAGCAGGCGTTTGCGCCGTATGAAGTTAAAAGTATTTATGAAATTAATCCGCAAATTACGGCTTTAGGCGCGCAGGCAACGGCTTTTAATACCGTACGCCGCCTATATTCTTTACCGATTACGTTTCCGACAACAACCGGTGCTTATGAACCTATGACTGGGGGAGAAATATATGAAAAAATCGCAACATCCGATGCTTAAAGTAACTAATTTAAGTAAAACATACGGAAATATTTTAGCATCTGACAATATAAATCTGGAAGCCTGCAGCGGCGAAATTATTGCTTTGTTAGGACCAAACGGGGCCGGAAAATCTACGTTGATGAATATGATTGCCGGTTATTTAACACCTTCGGACGGAACTATAGAAGTTTTGGGAAAAGATATAAAAAAGTTTCCGCTGTTTGCCAAGCAAAATATCGGTTTCCTTTCCGAAGGATCTCCTCTTTATCCCGATTTGACGGTAGAGGCTTTTCTAAATTATATGGCAGATTTGCGCGGAATCAGCCGCAAGGAAGTTGCCGAAGTGGCTGAAAAAGCCAATATCAGCGAAGTGTTACGGCAAAAAAACGAAACACTGTCAAAAGGATATCAGCGTAGGGTCGGTTTTGCGCAAAGTATTTTGAGTAATCCGCCGATTTTGCTTTTAGATGAGCCGACTGACGGACTTGATCCCAACCAAAAGGACTATATCCGCGATTTAATCCGCCGTATGGCAAAGGACAAAACCATCATTATCTCAACTCATCTGCTGGAAGAAGCCGAAAATGTCTGCAATCGGATTGTGTTGTTGGATAAGGGAAAAATTAAAGCTGACGGGAATATCAAAAAAATTCTGGCAGTTGCCAAAACTACATCTTTGAGCGAGGCTTTTCGCAAATTAACTCATAAGGAAGACTAAAATGAAAAAACTTTATGCCGTTATCAAAAATGAACTTTTGCGCTATTTTACATCTCCGCTGGCGTATGTCTATTTGTTGAGTTTTCTAATTTTAAACGGTTCGTTTGCCGTTTATTTCGGTGATTTTTTTAACCGCGGACAAGCGGATTTATTGCCGATGTTTACATTTATGCCCTGGTTATATTTGCTGTTTATCCCGGGGATTTCAATGCGTTTGTGGGCGGAGGAATTTCGGAATAAAACAATAGTGCAAATTGTTACTATGCCGGTTTCCGTACAAACACTCGTACTCGGTAAATTTTTTGCTTCGTGGATTTTCTGTGCGATTGCTTTATTATTAACGTTTCCTTTTTGGCTAACGGTTAATGTTTTGGGGAATCCGGACAATCAGGTAATTATGCTGGGTTACGCCGCCGGATTAATTTTAGCCGGTTGTATGCTGGCTATTTCGCAAACAATGTCGGCTCTAACCAAAAATCAGGTTATCGCGCTGGTATTTGCCGTATTGGCTAACCTGTTTTTTTATTGGAGCGGTATAGAATATATACTGGGATTTTTCCGTCTGTTCCTGCCGGATACGATTATTGACGTTATTGCCTCTTTTAGTTTCGTCAGTCATTTTAACACTATGATACGCGGATTATTGGAACTTAGGGATATTATCTTTTTTGCCTCCATAATCATATTCTTTAATTTTACGACAACGTTGATTGTCAACTTCAAAACATCCGGCACTTCGGTATGGCTCAAATCTACCAGCCGCCTTTATTACATTACCGCTTGGTTATCGCTCTTAATCGGTTTCTTCGGACTAAACATAATTGCCAACAATTTAACACGCAATATTCAATATGACGCTACGGAAGAAAAAATTTTTACGCTAACCGATAACACTAAACGGATTTTGCAGAATTTACCGGAGCCGGTTTTGGCAAGGCTGTATTTTTCTCCTATTCTGGAACAGCGCAATTCCGATCTCCGCGAACTATTTGACACTATTCGCATATTACTGACAAAATATAAAGATGCGGCTAACGGTAATTTTGAATTTAAGATTTATAATCCGCAGTTTTTGAGCAAGGAAGAGGACATTGCTCTGGCTGCCGGTATCCAGCCGGTTCCGCTGCCGGATCTTAACCAAAATGCCCTATTTGGTTTGAGCTTGGAAGATTCGCTGCAAAATTCAGAGGTCATTCCTTTTTTTGCCCAAAATAATGATGGCGAACTGGAGCAGATTGTCACCGATAAAATCTATAAATTACATCACAAAAAGAAATCTCTCGGCATTTTAACCGGACTGCCGATATTCGGCTCAACTTCCAATGACGGTACTTTTTTAGGACAGCCATGGCAAATTGTTGAAACTCTGCAACAGGATTATGACATTACAAATATTGTCCGTCCGGAAGACTTTGAACATGGATTTGATGTTTTGATGATTGTCTATCCTCTCGGTTTAAGCGATAAATTTGTTGCGGCAATTAAAAATTTTTCACGCCATAACGGCAAAATACTTCTCCTGCTGGATCCGGCAAACGAATCTTCTCGTTTGTACAGCTATGAAAATACGCGCCTGCATTCTTCGGTTATCGGTGAATTAGCCGATTTCTGGGGCTTTACGTTTTATGATGAGTATGTAGTGGCCGATTTACAAAATTCAATTACGGTTGATGCCACAACCAACTATGAGATAAATCCGGTTTTCACACAAGACGTAATTCAATTCAAAGTTAAATCAGCAAATATGAATCCGTATCATCCGGTTACTTCAGGACTAAACGAAATAATGATGGCTTCGGCTTCCGTTATTTTGCCGCAACAAGCACCGTATGAGGCGGGCAAGATTACATTTCAACCGCTACTGCGCGCCGGAGATATTTCATCCGTAATGACATCTAAAGTCGTTATTGACGGCTTAAATCCGCAACAAATATTAAAATATTTTCAGCCGGATGATAATACAAAAATTATGGCTGCTGAAATTAGCGGAAACGAAAAGGAAAATCCGTTTGATTTAATTGTTGTCGGAGATACCGACCTTTTGTACGATACATTTTGGGCAACTAAAAAAAGATTATTGGATGCCGAATATGTAATTAACTCCTTTGATAATGCCAACTTTATCCTTAATGCTCTGGATTATCTGACCGGAAATGACAGTATGATAGGATTGAGAGGCAAAAAAAACAAAGACCGCGCATTTGCCGGAATAGAAGATTTACGGCGCATAAACTCTCTGCAATATAAACAGGCCGAAGATGCCGTATTTACCGAAATGGATAAGGCAAAATATGCCATGCAGGAAATTGTCAGCAAAAGACATTTTGAAGAACGTGATACCTTTACCGCTGATGAGATGACAACAATTTCCAATATCAAAAAACAACTCACCGAACTACGCCAAAGTTTAAGTGATTTGCGAAATCGGTCATTTTACGGTATCAAACGAATATCCGATTTTGTAAGTTTGATAAATATTTGGCTAATTCCGGGATTAATATCTTTGGTTTGGCTGTTTTGCGGTCTACTAAAAGCTCGCAAACAAAAAAATTTCAGCTGTACTTTCGGCGCCGATACAAAGTTGCTTAAACTTGCCTTTTATTGTGTGCTGCTTTTGGTTTGCGGTTTTATTTCGGTTTATCTGGCAAACCATAATGATGTTGACAGTTACGAAGGTAAAGCGGTATTTCCTAAAGTTAGCGACAATATCAATGCCGTTAATCGGATTGAATTAACCTCTAATGACGGCACGCTGATTTTTAACAAACAAAATAATCTGTGGGTTTTAGAAAATTCAGAGTTACCGGTACGACAAGAACGTATCCGCCGTTTGTTGCTAACAATCGCTCAAGCCACCTATTTTGAACGCAAAACAAATAAAGCCGAAAATCTGGCTATGTTTAATTTATCACCATTAGAAGATAAAAATTCAAAAGTTATCTCTGTCGCGCTAAAAGATAATGATACAACCGTTCAACAGTTTTATCTGGGCAATATAGACATTGATTTAGGACGCGGCTCTACCGCGGCGTTCATCAGATTTGAAGACCAATTTCAGGTTTGGGAGATTGTTGCCGATTTTGTAGATATGGAATTAAAACCGCAAAAATGGACTTATGACACTCTTTGGGATTTAAGTTTCGGTCGCCTTTATTCGGTCAATAATGATGAAGCCGAGGAAAACCGATTAATGCAGTTGATGAAATATATGCTTAATACCGAAATTATTGCCGTTACGGATAAAATCCCGCCGGTTAAACCGGATAACACAATTAAGCTCTATATTGAAGACGGAAATTATGCCGATATGGATTTCTACAGCTATGAGCAAAAATCTTATATTGACTTTCATTTTGATAAAAACAACACAAATAATTACTTGAAATTATTTGCCGAATATCTTACAAACAAGACCGTAGAAATAAATAACGACAATATGGAGAAGATTATTGGACAACTCAAATAGCGGATTATCGGCTGAAAAGTTGAAAACACTGGCCGCAGGAGCCAGCATTTCGGTGGCTGCTTTGTTATGCTTTTTGAAGGCGTTTGCTGCGTTATCTACCGGTTCGCTTTCTGTTGTTACATCTATGATTGACAGTTTAGCAGATATTTTTTCGTCCGCCATAACGTTTGTCGCCGTTAAATTTTCTAACAAGCCGCTAAACAATAAGCACCGCTACGGATACGGAAAAGCCGAATCCGTAAGTGCCTTGGTTCAAGCCGCGTTTATCGCCGGATCGGGAGGATTTGTTTTGTATGACGCCATTAGGCGGTTACTTCATCCGGTAGCGCTGCAACAAACAACTCTCGGTATCATTATGATGCTGGTATGTCTGTTAATAACGGTTATTCTGATACGTTTTCAGCGCTATGTCGTAAAACAAACAAAATCATTAGCCATAAGTTCGGATAGCGCCCACTATGTAGTAGATTTATTAACAAACGGTTCTATCATTCTTTCGCTGGCTGTCGTTAAATTTTTGCATTGGGAATGGTTTGATACATTAACTGCCGTACTGATTTCATTCTATCTGATTTTTAACGCCGTACACATTGCCGCAGAAGCATTGGCGGAAATAACCGACAAAGAAGTTGATGAAGATATCCGCCGTAATATTATCGGTATTATCAAGTCAGCACCCAATGTTTTAGGTTATCATGATTTACGAACCCGCATTTCCGGAGCCAGAATGTTTGTGGAAATTCATCTGGAATTTGACGGCAACTTTACACTCAACAAAACACATGCCCTTTCTGATTTTGTAGAAGACGAAATAATAAAGAATTATCCGTCTGCACAGGTAATCATCCATCAAGACCCTTACGGGTTACATGAAAACAGGTTGGACCACGAAATAGACGGGCAATGCCGTTTATAGGGCTTTAAGACTTTTGCTTTCTCTCACGCGGCAACGGAATTGTAATCGTAAACACCGTTCCTTTCCCGATGGTGCTTGACACCTCTATTTTGCCCTTAATTTTATCAACCAAATTACTAACGATTGCCAACCCCAAACCAGCGCCTTTACTATAGTGTGTACCGGAATAAAACGGCTCAAAAATATGTTCCAGTTTTTCTTTTTCAATGCCGCTACCGGTATCGCTGACGTTAATCACAATCCTTTTATTGCTTTTCATTCCCAAGATATAAAGTTCACCGCCATCAGCCATTGCCTTTATGGCATTTTGCGCCAAATTAAGAATTATCATCTTAAAATCGGCCTCGTTACCGATAACGGATAAACTGCGGTCTATTTCCGTACGAATGGATATTCCATGTTTTTTAGCTTCATAATCTATCAGCTGCACCATATCCTTAACCGCATTATCTACGTTTATGGTTGTTTTTTCGTTTTCCGAATACCTTGCCAATGACAGCAGACGTTCAGGCGTTTTAATGGTTTCCGATAACTGCTTTTGCACCAGCAACAAATACTTTTTACGCCGATCGGTATCCGGAACATCGGCATATTCACTGTCCAGCAGACCATCTATTATCAGGCGAATTGAGCCTATGTTATTCTTCATTTCATGCGCAATAGATGTGGAAAGGAAACCTAAAGAAGCCACTTTTTGCTGATGCGAAAAACGAATGTCGCCGCTTAAATCATGCAGAGTTTCAATAATGCAAACCTTACCGTTGCCCGTATCCAGACGCGCAGCACTGACGTGCAGCGGTATTTTATTAACTTCATGAATTGAGTGCATATAGCCGCTGCTTCTTCTCAATAAATAGCGTAGAGGACAGTCGTAGCGACTTTGCGCGCAGGTTTCGCAAGAATAACCATAGGCCTTATAGCATTTTTCACCAATACACGAATTCTTGATTTTGAACTGCCGATAATAAGCCGAATTAACCATTATCACATTGTAATCTTTATCAATTACCCGAACGGCATCCGGAAAAGCATCTACCAGTTGTTGGAAAAAACGTTCACGCTCTTTAATAACTTCAATATTATATTCGGTATTTTCCAGCATTTTGTTAAATGCAGAAAATAAAATATCAAATTCATCACGAAAACGGCTTTTTTCATTAATCGGCAACCGGCACGAAAATATACCCAGAGCCACCTTCCGGCTGACATCTATCATTTTTTCCACCGGCATAAGAACCCACTTATCCAAAAGATACAGCAACAATATGATAAACAAAACAACAACTATCAGACCGGCTCCGACAATTTTGCTGCCGGTTACAAGCGCTTCGTGGTTATCATCATAATTTTTTTGAAATTCGGCATTAAGTTTTTGCTCTCTTGTGAGTTCTTGTTCCCCCTGTTTAATACCGATATTAATACTTGTTAAATACGGGCTATCCGCAAGTTGCGGATTTTCATCCAGTAGTCCGATGAGTTCTCTGCGCAGTTTTATGTTATCATTTAGCAGTTCCACAACGTATTGATTTCGGATATAG
>CAYOYE010000029.1:0-7621 GCA_964408115.1 uncultured Azospirillaceae bacterium | reverse complement strand
GCATACTCTTCCGATTTCGGCAATAAAAAAATATCCGAATAATCTTGCAATCCGGATACCTTAAAAATTATGCCCTCTATGGCTGCATTATGCTTTGGGGCATAACCCCAAAATTTCAAACACCTTATTACTTACGGCCTCTATTGTGCCTGTTCCGTCAACCGTACGCAACAACCCTCTTTTTTCAAAAAACGGAATTGTCGGATACGTCAACAGCCGATAATTAACCAATCTGTTCTGAACCGTCAAACGATTATCGTCTTTACGGCGGGAAAACTCCGTTCCGCCACAAACATCACAAACGCCGTAAACTTTCGGTTTTTGAAACTTATCGTGATAACCGGCACCGCATTTCATACAGGCATAGCGTCCGAGAATACGCTCCATAATTATCTCGTCCGGAACTTGAATTTCCAACACGCAATTAAGTTTAATTCCTTTTTCCGCTAACATATTTTCCAAAACTTCCGCTTGCGGTAGCGTCCGCGGGAATCCGTCAAGAATAAACCCTTGCCGGCAGTCCGGCTCATCAATCCGGTTTTTCACCATTTCAATAATCATTTCGTCAGTAGCAAATTCGCCACGCTCTAACGCGCTCTTTAATTCACGCCCTAAGGGAGTATCCTTTTCGGCATACTCCCTTAACATTTCTCCGGTAGAAAGGTGGCATACGCCGGTCCTTTCCTTTAAGATTCTGGCCTGTGTTCCTTTTCCGCACCCCGGTGCGCCTGTTAAAACAACAAACAGACCTTCTTTTTGTTCACTCATTAACGACTCTTTTTCTTTACCAATGCCGCTTTGCGCAACAAACCCTCATACTGATAGGCAATCAGATGTGATTGAATTTGTCCGACAAAGTCCATTGTAACCTGTACCACAATCAACAGAGTTGTACCACCTAAAACAAACGGCACACCGACTTTGCTGATTAAAATTTCCGGCAAAATGCACAAGCAAACCAAATAAATTGACGCAATAACCGTCAAACGCGTAATAACGTAATCCAGATAATCTGCCGTATTTTTCCCCGGACGAATACCGGCAATAAAACCGCCGTGTTTCTTTAAGTTATCGGCTGTTTCCTGCGGATTAAATACAACCGAAGTATAGAAAAACGTAAAGAATAAGATTAAGAACGCATACAAGGCCAAATATAACGGTTGACCATGTCCCAAAAGCTGGCTCAAAGTCTGTACCCAAGACGGACCTTTTTCTGCCGACAAATTAGCAATAGTAATCGGCAACAACAACAAAGAGCTGGCAAAAATCGGCGGAATAACTCCGGTCGGATTAATTTTTAACGGCAAGTGAGAACTTTCGGCTGCAGCCATACGCATTCCCATCTGACGCTTTGGATATTGAATAATGATTTTGCGTTGCGCTCTTTCTACAAAGATAATAATGTAAATCAAAGCCAAAACCATTACAAACAGCATCAAAATCGTCATTGTAGACATTCCACCCTCACGCCCCAACTCAAACGTTTGCAACAAAGCACTCGGGATATTGGCAATAATACCTACGGTAATGATTAAAGACGATCCGTTACCGACACCACGTTGTGTAATCTGATCACCCAGCCAAACAATAAACATTGTACCGCCGACCAAAGATACAATCGTAGAAAATCTGAAAGCAAAGCTGTCAATCATAACGGCAGATGCCCCGTTAGAACCGGCAATACTCTCCAAACCGACAGCGATTCCGTAACCTTGAATAATTGTGATTAAAACCGTCAACATTTTGGTATAATGCGTAACCTTGCGATGTCCGGCCTCGCCTTCTTTCTTTAGAGCCATCAAAGACGGAATAACCGACTGCCCCAGCTGGATAATGATAGAAGCCGAAATATAAGGCATAATATTGAGGGCAAAAATTGTCATACGCGACAACGCACCACCCGAAAACATATTAAACATTCCCAATATTCCGCCCTGATTACGGTTAAACATTTCCGCTAACACCGCCGGATTAATCCCCGGCAACGGAATATACGTTCCTAAACGGAACACTATTAAGGCCATAATGGTAAACCACAACCGTTTTTTCAGTTCGTCTGCCTTACTAAAGGCCGACATATCAATATTAGCCGCCATTTTCTCTGCTAATGAAACCATATCTTTATCCTTACAAATTCATTCAAATACCTATGGCAGGCAAAAAGCCCGCCCATTGCGATACTGTAATACAAAAAAAATAAAATTTATGCAACAAATTTCTACTTATCCGCAACATTTGTATTGTCAAACAGCATTTTACGCACACCTACCGCCAATAATAGAAGTCCGCACAACAATAGCGGCAAAACATTACCAAAGCTGCCGAACAGCGTTTTATGCGCCAAATCAACCCGTACATAGCCGTCAACAAACCCCGTAACGTCCAACGGTATTGTATCCGTAATCACCCCGTAAGGCGTAATAATTGCACTAATTCCGCTACAAGCACTACGCACCACCGCAAAACCTTCTTCTATTGCCCGCATTTGAGCTGCCACCAGATGCTGATAAGGTCCGGAACTTTGTCCGTACCACCCGTCATTCGTTACCACAACCATCCATTTCGGTTTATTTTCACGCCGAGCCACCTTGCCGGAAAAAATCACCTCATAACAAATAATCGGTGCGAATTCCGGATATTTTCCTACGGCGATTGTTTTTAACGGCTCGCCACGTCCAAATTCCGCCACCACATTGGCAACAGGACGCACCCAGTCCGGCAGATAGCGGCGGAGAGGCATATATTCGCCAAACGGCACTAAATGGCTTTTATCATACATATCTTCAATCTGACCGTTATTATTTATAACCGTCAGCGAATTATACGGAACATAGCGTCTGCCGTTAAATTCCCAGCGCACGTTTCCGCTTATCAGATATCCGTTTTCCGGAACGGCTTTTTGCACTAAACTGTGGTGAAATAAATCATAATCCAAATCAAACGGTATAGCGGTTTCGCCCCAAATTACAAAATCTATCGCCTTATTTTGTTTTTCCAGACTCAAATCAATATACTTACGAAAATTATCTTCCAGCGTTCCGTTTTCCCATTTTAACGCTTGCGGAATACTCGGTTGCACCAAACGTACCAGCGGAAGATTATCCGCGATTTCTTTTTTATCTTGTTTTAAGGTAATTGTGCCATATCCCCATAAAACCAATAAAATCAACAAACTTGCGCCTACCGACCACAAGTTTTTAAGGCTTTGTTTTTGAGCAAACACCACAGGTAAAGCGCCCGTAAGCACCACCACAACCGACAAACCGTATGTTCCCCACCAACCGAGTGTCTGCAACATTGTCGGACTGAAAGCCAGAGTTGAGCTTATCGGATTCCAAGGAAAACCTGTCAAAATAAAACTGCGTACCCATTCGGTAACAACTCCCCATAAAGCCGCAAAAATAAGCACCTTATCAAAAGCCGTACGGCCGTATTTTGTAGCGGCAAAAGGTATAATCGTAAATACCCCGAAAAAAGTACCGATTAACAACATCACCAGCGGATAAAAACCGCCGGTTTTTGCAGCGTCTACCAACAAGGCGTTACCTATCCAGTAAAATCCGCCGGCAAAAAATCCGCACCCGAAAAGATATCCGATTATGCTTAAACGTTTAGCGCTGTTGTGTTGCAAACACAAAAACAACGCCCCGCTAAAGGCCGCAAACACCGTCCAAAACTGATAAAACGGCGGTAATGCCGTTGCCAATAGCACACCCAAAAACAACGCGGATACATTACAATGTTCCACAAATTTATTTACGGTCTTACTTATCGCTATTTTTATTTTCTGCTGCATTTTTTGCTACAATCATAACTTTTTTAATATGTCGGGAATCCACATCTAAAATCCGAAAGCGCACTCCGTTTTTTCCCTCTATCACCTCACCGCGTTGCGGGATTCGTTCTATCATCAAAAAGACCAAGCCGCCTAACGTATCGGCTTCATCTTCTTCATCTTTATCAATATTATCTCGGAGATCCCAACCGGTTTTTTCTTTAATAACGTCTAACTCGGCTTTTCCGTCGGCAATAATCACATTTTTACTCTGTACCACAATTTCCGGTTCTTTATCTATATCATATTCATCTTCAATATCGCCGACAATTTCTTCCAACAAATCTTCAATGGTAACCAACCCGTCCACACCGCCGTATTCATCTACCACCAGCGCAATATGGATTTTATTTTTCTGCATATCGCTCAACAAATCAAGTACGCGCATTGCCGGCGACACAAATTTGATACTGTCGTTAATCAGATTTTCTACTCTAACCTTATTATTTCCGCGCATCAAAAATTTTGCCACATCAATAATATGTACCATTCCGATAATATCATCCAAAGTTTTGCCGTAAACCGGTATGCGTGAATGTCCCTTATCCACCATTAACCGACTTATTTCTTCTACCGTACCGTCTTTTTGAAACGCAATAATATCGGCACGCGGTATCATCACCTGCGAACATTTTTTATCTTTCAAATACAAGATATTATTTAACAACAGCTGTTCCTGTTCGCTCAACTGATTCTGTCCGTCTCCGCTTCCGGCTTCTTCCAGCAAATCTTCTATTGTTTCGCGTACGGTTTCATGCCGGCCGAATTTACGGCACACGCACTCCCAAAAGCCTTCTTCTTTATCGTTTTCTTCCAATTTTATAATTCCCTTTCCGCATAAGGGTTAGCAACGCCGACTTCGGCTAAAATTGCGACTTCCAGATTTTCCATTTCTTCGGCTTCGTCTTCTTCAATATGATCATATCCGAGAATATGCAAAAAACCATGTACCAATAAATGGCAGAAGTGGGCATATAAAGTGATACCCTCTGTTTCGGATTCGCGTACCATTGTTTCATACGCCAAAATAATATCACCCAGCTCTACTTCATCATTTTGTTCAAACTCTTTCGTAAAGTCAGCAAAATCAATATTGGCAAACGACAACACGTTTGTCGGCTTATCTTTTCCGCGAAATTCTTTATTCAGCTGCCAAACACGTTCATCATTACTTAAACAAACATTCACCGCAAACGTTTTTTCTGCCGTCAATATTGCCAAATCCGTATGCTCCGCCACATAGCCGAAAACGGCTTTTTGCATTTTTTCGGCTGTCTGTTCAATATCGGATATTCCGTCTTGCCAACGTTCATCCTCTATTTCTAAATTTAGCTCCGTATTAACCATTTTCCTGCTGTCTTTTTGTTTTTTCTTCATAAGCCTGAACAATTTTTGCCACTAATCCATGACGAACCACATCATTAGCTCCGAATGTTACCGAACCGATATTCGGCACATTGTGTAACGTATCTAACGCATCACGCAACCCCGAAATTACACCACGCGGTAAATCCACCTGACTTAAATCCCCGTTCACAACCATGCGTGAATTTTCGCCCAAACGGGTCAAAAACATCTTCATCTGCATTGGTGTCGTATTTTGGGCTTCATCTAAAATAATGAAAGAATTTGCCAATGTACGTCCGCGCATAAATGCCAGCGGAGCAATTTCTATTTCACCCAATGCCAATTTTTTATCAACCTGTTCTGCCGGCAACATTTCATACAAAGCATCATACAGCGGCCGCAAATACGGATCAACTTTTTCCTTTAAATCCCCAGGTAAAAAGCCCAAATTCTCGCCTGCTTCTACTGCCGGACGCGATAAAATTATTTTATCAATAGTCCCTTCCAACATCATAGAAACCGCCAATGCCACCGCCAAATACGTTTTACCGGTACCTGCCGGTCCCATACCGAATACCAGCTCATTTTTCATCATTTCCTGAATATAACGGGCTTGAGTTGCCGACCGCGGATAAATATAGCGTTTTTTGGTTTTCAAAACTATATCCGTTAATTCGTGTTTATCCTCACCGGTCAGACAATCGCCGCTCATCCGTACGGCGGCTTTTACTTCCTGTTCGCCGATTTCAATTCCCTTACTGGCCTTATTGTATAAAATATCAATTACATTTTTAGCACTTTCAATATCACTTGAAGCCCCTTTAACCGTAATTTGATTACCAAAGCTCAATATTTCCACGTTAAGCATTTTTTCTATCAAACGTAAATTAGCATCAGCTTCTCCGACAATTTGCTGTACCAGTTGATTACTAAACAATTCAAAACAAATTTCAGCCATTTTAGAGTTCCTTTCCGCTCAAAGAGTTTGTTGTGGCACTTGTTACCTCAACATTAATAATTTTATTCATATTAGCATAATCCGTTTCAATATGCAAATTTTGCATATACGGTGTTCTACCGATAAGTTGTCCCTTATGCCGTCCTTTTTGTTCAAACAAAACCGGCATAACCTTACCGACACAAGATAAATTAAACTTTTCCTGATAAGCAAACAGCAGGTTTTGCAAAATATCCAAACGTTCTTTTTTAACCTTTTCTTCTACCTGACAATCCATAACTGCAGCCGGCGTTCCGGCTCTGCGACTGTATTTGAAAGAATATGCCTGAACATATTTTACTTTGTTTACCACATCAAGCGTTGCCTGAAAATCGGCATCGGTTTCCCCCGGAAATCCCACAATAAAATCCGAAGACATCCGCAAATTAGGATTTGCTTTCTGCAGTTTTTCCACGATTCGCAGATAGTCGGACGAATTATGCCGTCGGTTCATGGCTTTCAAAATCTTATCGGAACCGGACTGAATCGGCAAATGCAGATACGGCATTAAAATATCTATATCGTGATGACAGGCAATTAAATCGTCTGTTACATCTGCCGGATAAGAAGTTGTATAGCGTAAACGTTTCAAACCGTCTAACTCGGCGACTCTACGCAGTAAATATGCCAAATCACGTTCTTTGCCGCTTTCGTCTTCCCCATGATACGAATTAACGTTTTGTCCGAGTAAATTTATTTCCAACGTACCTGTAGCAATCAAACGTTTAGCCTCGGCCAACACATCGGCAACCGGACGGGAATATTCCGCACCGCGTGTATAAGGCACAACGCAATAGGTACAAAAATTGTTACATCCCTCTTGAACTGCCAAATACGAACATACACCCTGTGCGGTATTTTCCGGCAAAAAATCAAATTTGCTGTCAGCCGGAAAGTCTGTTTTGACCACATTTTCCAACTCTTTAGCTTCTATGCCCCGTAAAATTTGCGGAATTTGGTGATACATCAACGGCCCTACCGCAAAATCAACAAACGGAGCTCTTTTAACTATTTGCGTATCTTCCGCCTGCACAACGCATCCCGAAACACCGATAACGGTGCGTTTTCCCTGTTCCAAACGTTCCAACTGTATCAGATGCGCCCGTCCCAAATCGGAAAACAGCTTTTCGGCGGCTTTTTCCCGAATATGGCAGGTATTAAACAATACCACATCAGCCTCGCTCTGCTCTGTTGTTTCTTCATAGCCTTCCTTTTTCAGCATATCGGCGATTCTGGAAGAATCATAAACATTCATCTGACAACCGAATGTTTTTATAAAATATTTTTTTGCCACGTTTTCTTTTTCCTTTAATTTTAATTAATAACTATTATCTACGCTAATCCTTAATTTTTTTCAAATATTTTTTTATATTGCAAAATAATCTTTAGTTAATTAATATATCGGAGTAATACACTCATCGGGAGAAACTTAAAATGTCGGA
>CAYOYE010000028.1:0-7717 GCA_964408115.1 uncultured Azospirillaceae bacterium | reverse complement strand
ATTGATGTTACTACATTACAAACACTTGGCTTTTCTGAACGAGAATTATCCCGAGATAAAGTTTTATAATAATATTTTATGGATTATCAAATGTCAGAAATAAAGGTAAGATTTGCACCAAGCCCGACCGGATTTATGCACATCGGGAATACCCGTACGGCTCTGTTTAACCGCTTGTTGGCGCTGAAACTCGGCGGAAAATTTATGTTGCGTATTGATGATACGGATAAAGTGCGTTCCAAAAAGGAATATGAAGACGCTATGCGCGAGAGTCTGCAATGGCTCGGATTTGATTGGTGTGAAGAAGCCAGACAATCAGCACGTTTTGCACGCTATGACGAATTGCGTGATAAGCTGATTGCCGAGGGGAGAATTTATGCTTGTTATGAAACTCCGGAAGAACTGGAATTTAAGCGCAAACGTGCTATGGCACGCGGACAGGCTCCGATTTATGATAGACAGGCTTTACACTATAGTGCCGATGATTTAGCCAAATTTGCCGAGGAAGGGCGTAAACCTCATTATCGCTTTCGGTTGTTGCCGGGGGAAATTAAGTGGAATGATATTGTGCGAGGTGAGTGTCGGTATGAGGCGGAAAAATTAAGCGACCCGATTATTATTCGTGAAGACGGAAGCTATCTTTACCATTTCCCGTCATGCGTAGATGACAGCGATTTCGGAATTACGCATATTGTGCGCGGCGAAGATCACGTTACGAATACGGCGGCGCAAATACAGATGTTTGAAGCTATCGGCGGAAAAGTGCCGACATTCGCCCATTTACCGTTGCTGACAGGTACGGAAGGCAAACTCTCTAAACGGTTAGGAAGTTTGGGCGTAAGAGAACTCAAAAGTGAGGGCGTGGAAGCAATGGCAATTTGCTCGTTTTTGGCAAAATTAGGAACTTCCGATGCTATTGAACCTTATTACTCTTTACAGAGTTTGGCAGATACGCTTGATTTTGAAAAATTGGGACGTTCACAGCCGCATTTTGATGAAGAAGAACTGAAGGTATTTAATACAAAATTTGTA
This sequence comes from uncultured Azospirillaceae bacterium, assembly GCA_964408115.1. Taxonomy (GTDB): domain Bacteria; phylum Pseudomonadota; class Alphaproteobacteria; order RF32; family CAG-239; genus RUG410. The sequence goes on along the minus strand of CAYOYE010000028.1, from coordinate 6,685 downwards.
CGTTCTATGCCGTATGAGTTAGTGAAAGATCGCTTTGATATAAGTGAGGATTTTTGGAATATCGTGCGGCCGAATCTGAATACGGCAGAAGATGTAAAAATTTGGGCGGCAATTTGTAATAATGAAGTTGAACCGATTATGGAAGATGCCGAATTGACGCAGAAAGCTGCAGAACTTTTGCCGGCAGAACCTTGGAACGAAAATACTTTTAATGAGTGGTTGAACCTTTTGAAAACCGAAACCGGTAAAAAAGGAAAAGAGCTGTTTCATCCGCTGCGTAAGGCCTTGACAGCTTTGGATAACGGGCCTGAACTAAAAATGCTGTTACCGCTTATCGGGTATGATAAAGCAGTTAAACGCCTTAAAGGTAACAAAGCATAACACAGTTTTTTATAAGGAAAATATAATGACGCAAATATATCTGCATAATACACTAAAACAAAGTAAAGAAAAATTTATTCCGATTGATGAAAATAATGTGCGGATGTATGTGTGCGGACCAACCGTTTATGATAAGGCACATTTGGGTAATGCCAAAACGCCGGTGGTTTATGACGTGTTATATCGTTTGCTTTGCCATGTTTACGGTAAAGAACATGTAACCTATGTTTCAAATATTACGGATGTTGACGATAAAATTTTGAACAAACATAAAGAAACCGGCAAATCTATTCGGGAAATTACGGAGCAGACATATAATTGGTATATTGAAGATATGGCAAAACTGAATGTTTTGGCGCCGAATTATCGTCCGCGGGCAACCGAATATATTGATGAAATGATTAAACTGGTACAACTTTTGTTGCAAAACGGACATGCGTATGTTGCCGAAAAACATGTGTTGTTTGATGTTGATTCCATGCCGGATTACGGCTCTTTATCCGGTCGGTCTATGAAAGAAATGGTGGCAGGAGCAAGAGTTGAAGTAGCAGATTATAAAAAGAATCCGGCAGACTTTATTTTGTGGAAACCTTCCGAAGATGACCAGCCGGGGTGGAATAGTCCATGGGGGTATGGCAGACCGGGGTGGCATTTGGAATGTTCGGCAATGAGTTCTAAACTCTTGGGGAATGATTTTGATATTCATGGCGGCGGCTCCGATTTGATCTTTCCGCACCACGAAAATGAGCGGGCGCAATCACGTTGTGCCTATCCGGGGACCCGCTTTGCCCATTGTTGGGTACATACCGGAATGTTGATGATAAACGGAGTTAAAATGTCTAAATCGCTCGGTAATTTTTATACGGTAGACGAGGTGTTGGCTAAAGCTCCTGCCGAAGCTCTGCGTCTGTTGTTTTTGACGACGCATTATCATCAACCGTTTAACTTTACATTTGAGGGTTTACAAAACGCTAAATCGGTTTTGGATAAGTTTTATAACGCATTGCGAAAAAACGCCGAAATACCGTTGCAGGAAACAAAACCTGATCAGCGGCTTGTTGATGCTCTGGCAGATGATTTGAATACACCTCTGGCTCTCTCGTATTTGCATGAAAACGTGAATAACCTGAATAAAGCCGAAAGCCAGGAAGATAAAATACGCTATAAATCCGAATTGCTGCAGAATGCGTATTTGTTGGGTTTGTTATACAATGATCCGGAAGAATGGTTTAAGGGGACGCAAAATGATGCCGAAAATGCCGAAATTGCCGAACTGATAGCCAAACGGAGTTTAGCAAAAAGTAATAAGGATTGGGCTACGGCAGATGCTATTCGCGATGAACTGAAACAAAGAGGTATTGTTTTGGAAGACGGTGCCGGTGGTACAACATGGAAGAAAATATAACTTTGAATGTTTAAAAAAATATGCCTGCATTGTTTGAATGCAGGCATATTTTTTTAGGTCTTACAGATATTTCTTTACGGAATTTACAATATTTTCAACATTGATACCAAAGTAATTGTAAACATCTTCGGCTTTACCTGATGCCCCAAATCCGTTAAGGGCAATAATTGTGCCGTTTGTACCGACATAGCGTTCCCAACCGTAAGGTGAAGCTGCCTCAACGGCAATGCGCGGCATATTGCCTAAAACCGCATTTTTGTATTCGCTCGGTTGTTGGTCAAACAATTCGGTGCAAGGCATAGAAACAACATTGACGGCAATGTTTTCGGCGGCCAGTTGTTTTTGAGCCGCTACAGCTAATGCAACTTCCGTACCGGTGGCAATAAGCGTAGCTTTTGCCGTTTCGGCGGCTTTAGAAATAATGTATCCGCCTTTGGCAGTCAGATTTTCGGATAAATCTGTGCGCAATGTTGGTACAGACTGCCGAGACAGAGCCAAAATTGACGGCGTTTTTTCCGTAGAAATCGCTAACTGCCAGGCTTCTGCCGTTTCTACCACATCACAAGGACGGAAGGTGTTGATGTTAGGCATAGCACGATAAGCCGCCAAATGTTCTATCGGTTGATGAGTAGGTCCGTCTTCGCCAACACCGATAGAATCGTGGGTTAGTACATAAATGACGCGTATCCCCATTAAAGCGGCCAGACGCATTGACGGACGCATATAGTCGGAGAATACAAAGAATGTACCACCGTAAGGAATGACACCGCCATGCAGAGCCAGACCGTTCATAATTGCACCCATAGCGTGTTCACGAATACCGTACATAATATTGTTTGCGTTATAATCAGCAGCGGTAATCGTTTTCATCGGTTCTACAAAGGTGAGGTTTGAGGCCGCCAAATCAGCAGATCCACCGATAATTTGCGGAATATACGGAACAATGTTTTCCAGACACATCTGCGATGCTTTACGGGTGGCTGCTTTGGTTTGTTCTTTAATTGCTTTAACTTTTAATTCGTTCAGCTGCTCATCCCAATTTTCCGGTAATTTGTTGTTAATGTAGTCCATAAATTCGGCATTTTGTTCGGCTTTTTGCTGCCAGTTATTGTAGAGAGCCGCGGATTTTTGACCGGATGCACGCCAGGCGGCAATTATTTCGTTAGGGATTTCAAACGGGGCGTAGCTCCAGCCCAGCTGCTCTTTCATTAGCGCTAATTCTTCAGAACCGAGCGGTGAGCCATGTACTTTTGATGTTCCCTGTTTGTGAGGCGCACCGAAACCGATAGTGGTTTTGCAGGCAATAAGAGTCGGTTTATCTGATTTTTGCGCCTGCTCAACGGCGGCGGATATTTCATCATAATCGTGTCCGTTAATACTGATTGTATTCCAGTTTACTGCCTTGAAACGGGCTATTTGATCGGTTGGATTTGATTTATCTACCGTACCGTCAATCGTAATATTATTGTTGTCCCAAAATACGATAAGTTTGTTTAATTTCCATAAACCTGCCAAAGAAACGGCTTCTTCGGAAATACCTTCCATCAGACAACCGTCACCGCACATTACATAGGTATAGTGATTGCAAAGGTCGTCTCCGAATTTGGCATTGATAACACGTTCTGCCAAAGCCATACCGACAGCCGAAGATATGCCCTGACCTAACGGACCGGTTGTCATATCTATGCCGCCAAGATGACCGTATTCCGGATGCCCTGCCGTTTTTGCGCCTAACTGACGGAAGTTCTTTATGTCATCAAGAGTAATGTCATTATATCCCATAAGATAAAATAAAGAATATAGCAGCATTGAACCGTGACCTGACGACAGGACAAAGCGGTCGCGGTTAAACCAGCGTGGATTACTCGGGTTTACATTTATGTACTTACCGAACAAAACAGCGGCAACGTCTGCCATACCTAACGGCATTCCGGGGTGACCGGAGTTGGCTTTTTCTATGGCTTCCGCACTCAAAAAACGAATAGCATTGGCCATTTGTTGTAGTTTTTGATTATTAATTGTCATGTATTTTTCTCCTTTATATTACATAAATAAAGCGACAAGTTCAAAATGATTAGCGTAAACAAACTGATCAACCAAAGTTATTTCTTTGATTGTATATCCGCCGGCAATAAGCATATTGGCATCATTAATGAAAGTATGCGGATTGCAGGAAACGGCAATTATTTTTTGTGGCCGTTCTGCCACAGGTAAGGCAGACAGCTTGGCAACCTGTGCCGCTGCACCGGCACGCGGAGGATCAAAAATAACTACGTCAAATTTTTTCAATTCATCGCAGTCTAACGGATATTTAAAAAGGTTGCGTTTTGATATTTCTATGTTGTGTATCATTCCGGCATTTACGGTTTGTAAAAAACCGTCTAATAATTCTGCTGACGAATCCAGTGCCGTAATTTTATTGCGCGGATTTGCTGCCAAAGGATAAGAAAATGTCCCAACTCCGCAGAATAAATCGGCAATGTTGCCTTCCGTATTGTCTATGTAGCGTAAGACAGTTTGTGTTAAGGCCTGCTCGCCGGCAGATGAGGCTTGTAAAAACATTCCACCGGGAATAAAAACACGCTGATTGCCGATAGTAACATAGGGCCGGCTTTTGGCTATAATCGTTTCCGGTACGCCGTTCGGACAACGGGCAGATATGCGGATAATATGGGGTGATGAGTTGGCAAATTCACAAATAAGTAAACGCTGTTCCAGTTCAATTTTGGTGTCAATCGTTAAAAGAATATCAAGTCCGTTATCGGTTTCGGTGAGTAAAACATCTCCGGAAGTAAGTTGTGAGGAGGCGTTTTTTTTGTTTTTGCTTTTACCTTTATTAGGAGTGCCGGTTTTTATATGGCATAAATCCGTAACGAAATTTTTGGTGGCTTTTAGGACGGAATTAATTTTCGGTGTCAGCAACAAACAATTCTCAATGTCTGCAATTTCGTGGCTTTGGCGTTGATTAAATCCGAAAGCCACCGTACCTTTATGACAACGGAAAGTAAATTCGGCACGTCTGCGTGTGCCGTCTGCAATGAAAAACGGACGTCCTTGCGGAATATCTTTTTGTTTTATAACCGCCAATAAGGAATTAAAGTGTGCCGTTTTGCCGTTTTGGTATTCGGCAGTAGATAAGTTTCGTAACGGGCAGCCACCACATATTTGTTGATATTTACATTCCATTTTTTTCTCTTACAAAAGTTTGTTATAATTATCAAGAAGGGAAATTTCTTCGGTATCTTCGCTTGAAAAAACAGGATGAATATCGCTTTTTGCCTTCTTTTTGCTATTGCCCAAAATGTCTTTAACGGCAGTTTCATCATAAACTTCTACGCGGTTACGTCCGTTATGTTTGGCCAAATACATAGCGTCATCAACCTGTCGCAATAAAATTTCCGGACTATCGTTTTTTTCTGATGAAACTACGCCGATACTAACGGTAAACGTTATTTTGTTTCCGTCATCATCTTCAACGGATGATTCGGCAATATTGTTGCGTAAACGTTCGGCAACACGAACGGCCGACTGGGTGTTTGTGTTGTTGAGGAATACGATAAATTCTTCTCCGCCATAGCGGCAGACAATATCATCTTCACGCAGCGAATTGCAGCATATCTGCGCAAGCCTTATAAGAACTTTATCGCCGGTTTTATGACCGTAGGTGTCATTAACGTTCTTAAATTTATCGGCATCCAACATAAGTAAACTGTAGTAGCTTGAAGAGGCAATACAATCGTGTATGCGTTCCGGTAACAGTTTTTCAAAGTAGCGGCGATTCCAAACCTGCGTAAGCGGGTCTTTATCGGCAAGGTTTTTCAGATTATTTTCTCTTTCTTTACGCAAGGTAATATTTTGAAATGCCATATAAAGGGCCATCTCATTGTTAAATTCAATGGCTTTGGCAGAAACAGAGAGCCAGAAAGGTGCAGAATTGATTATGGTGCAAACCATAATGTCAAAGTCTTGTACTTCGTGATCGTTTTCTAAAATACGGAAAAAGGAAAGACGGTTTTCTTCGTCAACGAAAAAATCATTTAATTTGTAATAGGTAATGTCCTTTTTTTGAACGCCGAGTAAATCAGAGGCTTTGTCGTTGAGTAACAATATTTTACTCCCGTTGAGTTTGGATATTATAATCGGAAACGGGGAAGAGTCTATCATATTGCTAATTTGCAAATTTAATTTATCAATCGTGCCGTAGCTTTTCTGTAATTCATTTTTATATTGCTCAATTTTCATAAAAAATACCGCCGTAGCAAATACATATATCCAGAGCCAGTTAAATAAATTTAAATTAAGTTGGTTGTAGTGGAAAAAATAAGTTGAAACAAGCAATTTGCCCCAGAGCATAAATACGGATAGGACCAGCAACAGATTACCGGTGGTCTTGTTTTGTATGGACATCAAGGTTACCGTCAAAAATAAAAGAGAAATACTGCCAAACACCAGAGCCGAACTGAAAGCTATGGCATTTTCGGCATTATAATCAAAAAACGAATGATATAAACAAAAAGATAAACAAACCGTAGTATAAACCGCTAAGGCTTCACGATTGGCTTTGTGGTGCGCATAAAGTTCGGATGAGGCATTTATCCACAATAGCGAAGCAAAAACGGCAATCAAAACGCGAACAAACGTTACCAAATTGTAATTAAGCCCGAATTTGTAAAGAATATGGTCATTAGCCGTCAGGTAAGTGATTAATATTAAAAATAAACCGCCTATTTGCAACAAAAAAAGACCGCGAAACTTTGGCGAATCTTTGACCAGAAAAACCGAGGCTATGCCTATAAACAGCGATAATATACTGAAAAGTATGTTGTATCCCGAATAAAATATGTTTGTACTTAACATTTATAACACCGTATTTTTTAGTAAGATATGCCTATCATACTA
>CAYOYE010000027.1:0-7720 GCA_964408115.1 uncultured Azospirillaceae bacterium | reverse complement strand
CTGATTAATCGCGAGGATTTTCGGCAACAGATGGAAATTTTAAATGGCATTTTATATGCGGATTCGCACAAAACATTAGATGCGGATATTATTATTTCCGGATTAAAATCGTGCAAAAAGAATATGCAACGCAAAACGGTGTCAGAGCCGTTGCCTCGGTTGTATAAATAGCTTGCATAATATAAAAAGTTATGTTCTAATACTCATAGGTTTTCTTTAGAGGTACAAGATGAAGATATTTTTACTGCTGATGGTTTTTGCTTGGGCAACTTTTTTAGGCGGAGCCGGTACGCAAAGCGATAGTACTGCGATGCAGGGTATGGGTTTTGCAACGATAGTTTTTGCGCTGATCTTTTTGTTTATTATCTTCAAACTTTTTTGGTTTACGTTTACTTTTGTACCGAAGATGTTGTTTTTGTGCGGGGCAATTATTTTTATTGCCTACAGTATGGGCTTTTTTAATGACGGAAAAATATCTTCTTTAATTTCATCCGACAGCACTCAAAGTGTTAACAATCAATCGGAAAGTTATGATCAATTTTCCGAAAGTGTAAAAAAAAAATCTCCGAATACCGAAGAAAATTTGGTAGATGAAATAAACGGTACATTCAGCAATACGAAAAAAGGCGATTTCATTGATAAATTGCATGAACTTCTGCAAGGCGAAAATACGGGAGGGGCTGATATTAATCCGGATGAATATCCGGAGATATACGGTAAACCACGCGTTATAACCGGTAGTATTTTGCGCTTTGGGCGAAGTTATGTTAAACTTTACGGAATAGACGCACCCGATCCGGATCAGACTTGTGCCGATAAAAACGGTAATTCCTATAGATGCGGACAAAAATCCCTTATATGGTTACAAGATTGGTTGGGCGATAAGGATGTTGTATGTAATGCCTGGTTATCCGGTAGTGATAACCACAAAGTCGGTGTTTGTTATGCGGACGATCAGGATTTGGCGGCGGCTATTGTTCGGGCAGGCTGGGCAGTTGCTTATACGCAAAGTACAGACGAATATCTTGAGTATGAAAAAAGCGCAAGAAGAAATATGCGCGGTTTATGGAACGGACAGTTTTATCGTCCGGAAGATTGGCGCAAAATTAAAAATCGTAAAGTTACAGTAACGGTAACGCGCAATAAACCAAGTGTTATGGAAAGTGCCGGTAGTTTTTGGAGTATATTTGAATGAAAAAAGTTTATTTGTCGCAAAACGAAGATGTAACGGCGGCTCTGGCCCAACGGTTGGCGGATATATGTAAAGTCGGAGATGTTTTTGCTCTAAGCGGCACGCTGGGCGCCGGAAAAAGTATATTTGCCCGCGCATTTATTAAAAAACTGACTAAAGCAGAGGAAGTCCCAAGCCCGACATTTACTTTGGTGCAAACCTATGACGGTGGTAATTTTGATATATATCACTACGATTTATACCGTCTGGAAAATCCAATGGAAATATTTGAGCTAGGGGTAGAAGATGCTTTTTACAGCGGTGTAAGTTTAGTGGAATGGCCGGAAAAAATGGGAGGTTTTGCACCGCGCAATATGTGGAATATTAACATAGAAATAACCGCAGACGGACGAAAAATAACCATTGCTACCGATGAAGAAGAAAAGATGAAAAGGCTGATAAATGTGTAAAAAACTGTTGCACGCCGGATTAGTATCACTAAACGGTAAAGGAATTTTGCTTTTAGGTGCAAGCCGTAGCGGAAAATCCGATACTATCTTGCGTTTAATAGAAGAAAAAAATGCTTTGTTGGTGGCAGATGACGTTGTAGAGGTTAGTACGGAAAATAGTTGCCTTATCGGCAAAGCACCGGCAAATTTATATGGGTTATTGGAAATTTCCGGCGTAGGCATTGTTAAGTATGAAGCTTTGGCCGATTCAGGTATAAATTTGGTTGTACGGCTTAAACAAAATGCCGAAGAAATATCAAGATTACCGAATGTTGCGTATGAAAATATTTTAGGGCTTGAAATTCCTGCAATAGATTTGTATGCTAAAGAAGCATCGTCAGTACATAAAATTGTGGCTGCTTTGCAAAACAAACGCATTGAAGAAACGGATATTTTTTTAGATAAGGAATAAAAAATGCACAAAAATCATCCGGTAATATTTTTACAAACTTTAGGTAAACCGCTGGTGTCGTTTATCCTGACCGTTGGCGCTTTTACCCGATTTGTGGCTAAGGTAGTGGCAAACTGTTTTATTCCGCCGTTTTATCCGAAACTTTTTTTCAAACAATTTCTCAATATGGGGTTTTATTCGTTGCCGGTAGTCGGTTTAACAACGTTGTTTGCCGGTATGGTTATTGCCATCCAGACATTTTCCGGTTTTTCTAAATACGGAGCGGAGAGTGCGGTGGCAAACGTAGTTTTAATTTCCGTTTCGCGTGAGCTTGCACCGGTGTTGTCGGCATTAATGGTGGCAGGACGTATTGGTGCGGCTATGGCTGCCGAAATCGGTACAATGCGTGTAACAGAGCAGATTGACGCGCTGGTAACTTTGTCGGCAAATCCGTTTAGATATTTGATAGCGCCGCGTGTTTGGGCCGGCGTTATCGTGATGCCTTTGTTGGTGTTGTTTGGAGATGTTATCGGCATTTTCGGCGGTTATGTTGTCGGTGTATATAAGTTGGATTTTAATCCGGCAAACTATATTAATGCAACGGTGCAAAATTTGGCGGCAATAGATATTGTTTCCGGTATGGTAAAGGCCGGAGTTTTCGGTTTTATTATTGCTATAATGGGCTGTTATCATGGGTATCGCTCTAAAGGCGGAGCGCAAGGTGTGGGTGAAGCTACAACTAATTCGGTGGTATCATCTTCAATTTTGATTCTGATTTTCAACTATCTGATAACGGAAATGTTCTTTTCACGATAAGGCAGAATAAATGACGGAAAATAAAATAGAAATCAGAAATTTATATAAAGCGTTCGGCAAAAAAGAAGTGCTGGCCGGTGTGGATTTGGATATTCGCAAAGGCGAATCATTAGTGGTTATCGGCGGATCCGGAACAGGAAAATCGGTATTGATAAAATGTATTCAAGGCTTGTTGGTGCCGGACTGCGGTTCTATTAAAATAGACGGGGAAGAAACAGTCGGCAGCAAAAAAAATATCCATGACAAAATGGGAATGTTGTTTCAGGGAGCAGCCTTGTTTGACAGCTTGAGCGTATGGGAAAATGTGGCATTTACGCTGTTGGAAAATACCAAAATATCCCGAAGTGATGCCCGTTTGGAAGCAATCAGAGTTTTGCGTCAGGTGGGTTTAGCACCGGATGTTGCCGATTTGTCGCCGGCAGAACTTTCCGGCGGTATGCAAAAACGTGTGGGGTTGGCGCGTGCAATCATCAGTAAGCCCGAAATCATTTTCTTTGATGAACCGACTACCGGACTTGATCCGATTATGGCAGATGTTATTAACGATTTAATTATTGAATCGGCTCGTTGTTTAGGTGCAACCACGCTGACAATTACGCACGATATGGCTTCCGCCCGCAAAATAGCCGATAGAATTGCTATGCTGTATAAGGGCAAAATTATTTGGAGCGGAACGGTTAAAGAAATGGATAAAACCGAAAATCCGTATGTTCGTCAATTTATTGCCGGTAGTTCACATGGCCCGATAAAGGTGGAAGTGTAGAAGCTATGAGCAAGAAAAAATCAACAATGTTTGTTTGTCAAAATTGCGGTTCTACTTATCCGCGTTGGCAGGGTAAGTGTGATTCCTGCGGGGAATGGAACAGTATTGTTGAAGAAGTTGTGCAAACTGACGGATTCACAAAATTGCAATCGGGCAAAGAAGGTAAGATAATTGATTTTGTGCCGCTAAAAGGAACACAGCAGACCTATAGCCGGTTATTGACCGGTATTAATGAAATTGATCGGGTTTCGGGTGGCGGTTTAGTTCCCGGGTCGGTTATTTTGGTCGGTGGTGATCCGGGGATTGGTAAGTCAACTTTATTGTTGCAGGTTTGTGCCGGTTTAGCCTCTAAAGAAAATCATCTTCACTGCTATTATATTTCCGGCGAAGAAGCCATAGATCAAGTGCGGATTCGTGCCGAGAGACTCGGTTTGGCGGAAAGTCCGGTTAATTTAGCGAGTGCAACGGATGTACGCAATATAATCGCAACTTTGGAAAAAACGGATGCTGCGGTTGTAATTATAGATTCTATTCAGACAATGTACCTTGATGAGGTGGAATCAACTCCCGGAAGTGTCGGGCAGGTGCGGGCTTGTGCCTATGAGTTGATTAAACTTGCTAAACGTAAAGGCTTTGTTTTGTTTTTGGTCGGACATGTAACCAAACAAGGCGAAATAGCCGGTCCGCGTGTGCTGGAACACATGGTGGATACCGTACTTTATTTTGAGGGAGAACGCGGACATCATTTTCGCATATTAAGGGCGGTGAAAAACCGTTATGGCGCAACTGACGAAATCGGCGTTTTTGAAATGCAGGATAAAGGGCTGGTAGAAGTAGAAAACCCTTCGGCATTATTTTTAGCCGAGCGACAGGGGAATATCTCCGGTTCGTGCGTTTTTGCCGGCATAGAGGGATCGCGTCCGCTGTTGGTAGAGGTGCAGGCTTTGGTTAGTCCTAGCGGATATTCTACACCCAAACGCGCGGTGGTTGGCTGGGATACCAACCGCTTGTCAATGGTTTTAGCGGTTTTGGAGGCGCGTTGCAGTATCAACTTTAGCGCCCATGATGTTTACCTTAATATTGCCGGTGGTTTAAAAATAAGCGAACCTGCTGCAGATTTGGCGGTTGCTATGGCGGTTATATCCTCATTAACGAACAAGCCGTTACCTGCCGATATGGTAATGTTTGGCGAAATCGGTTTGTCCGGAGAAATCAGGGCAGTAAGTCAGCCTAATTTACGCTTGAAAGAAGCTAAAAAGTTGGGATTCGCCAGCGCGGTCATCCCTCCGGCTTTCGGTAAAGACAAAAAAGAAAAAGGTGCAAAAAATTATGACTTGTCATGCTATGAAATCGGTAATGTTCATAGATTGATAAATTGGTTTAATTAGGAGCAAAAATATGGAACAACTTAATAATTTGGACGTTGTGATACTGATAATTGTTTGTATTTCGGCACTGGTAGCCGTTGTACGCGGTGCAACAAAAGAACTTCTGTCTATCATCGGCTGGGTTTTATCTGCCGTTGCCGTATATTATTTGTTGCCGATTGTAAATCCGATAGCTAAAAATTACATCGCTTCCGATTTGTTGTCGCAACTCGTTTCCGGCGCAATTATTTTAGTTTTGTTTTGTGTTTTCTGGTTGTTGACCGCCGATAAAATAAGCTCGCAGATTCGCGCCAGTAAATTAAGTTCGTTAGATAGAATATTCGGCTTTGTGTTCGGTATTTTGCGTGGTGTTGTAATAGTTATACTGTTGCAGATAATGGTGGCAACTTTAGCTCCGGAAGAAGTGGAAAGCGGTATTTTTGCCGAATCAAAATACTTCCAACTGGCAGGAGAATCAGCGGAACCGATAAAAAATTTAATACCGGATGAATGGTTGGATAAAGTTAAGACAAAAACCGAAGATACAGACGATAACGGCGCTAAAGAAAGTACGGATGAAAATGACAGAGATGCCGATGTTAAAACAGATTCAGCTACGGAAAAAGAAACTTCTGCCGCAAAAATGGAAATTTTGAAAAAGAGCGGCGCAGAACTGTTTGAAAAACTGGTACAGCCAAAGACGGATGCTGCGTATGATTCTGAAAATCAGGGCTATAATGATGATGAAACTTCAGATTTAGATCGTTTGATGGATGTTCTTACCGACAGAGTTGTGTCTACCAACGAAGAACCATCGGCGTTACCGATGGTTGAAACAGTTAAAGAAATAAAAAACATTAAAGAAAACGTATCTAAATAACGCAAATGTTATTTTTTAGCCTGCAGATAGTTGTCATAAACCTCGCCAAAAGGTTCAAGTACGCGCTGCAAAACACCTTTCAGCTCGGAGATACATATTCCGTAGTTTGTAATGGCTACACCGGCTTGTTCACACTTATAAATACGGGAAAGTATTTCTCTGCGGTTAATGGCACATCCGCCGCATTGGATAACCAGTTTATAGCTGCTTAAATCGGTGGCAAAGTCGCAACCGCTGACGAAATCAATTTGCAGTTCTTTACCTGTTTTTTTCTTTAACCAATTAGGAATTTTTACGCGTCCTATATCATCTTCTACGGCATGGTGAGTGCAGGATTCGGCTATTAAGATTTTGTCACCGTCTTGCAGTTTGTCAATTATGGCAGCGCCGGCCGTCATCTTTCCTAAATCACCTTTATAGCGGGCCATTAAAACGGAAAAAGTCGTACATTTAATGTTTTTCGGGGTTTCTGCCACCATTTTATCTACCATCTGCGAATCACAAACCACTAAATCCGGCGGTGTTTGTAAATTTTTCAAACACTTGCTAAAGTCATTGTCTTTTACGATTACAACACTTTGATTGTGGTCAAGACAATCGCGTATAGCCTGCACCTGCGGCATAATCAACCGACCTTTAGGTGCTTCGTAATCAATGGGTATCAGCATTACGGCCGTTCCATGTTCGGGTAACAAATCCCCAAGTAGAGGGCGGTTATTAATAAAATCCTCCGGACAAATTTTTATCAATTCGCTTTTTAGTCGGTTTAACACATAATCGCGTGAAGATTTATCTATGGCCTTAACAATGATACCGTCAGTAGCCGTAATATTGTATTTATCGGCTTTATTATATATTTTTAACAAAGGTATTTTATGCTCGGCGGCGGCGTTGATAATCTGTTGTTCCGGTTCGGCAATATTATCACCTTCGCAAACCATAACGGCAATGTCGGTTCGTTCCAAAACCTTTATGGTTTTAGCAAGTCGCTGTTCCGAAAGTTCCGTATTGTCACCAAAGCCGGCAGTATCCAGCCATAGAACAGGCCCTAGCGGCAATAACTCTTGTGCTTTTTCTACCACATCAGTAGTTGTGCCGGCAATTTCCGAAGTTATGGAAACATCCTGACCGGTTACCAAATTCAAAAAACTTGATTTTCCGGCGTTTACTCTGCCGAATAAGGCTATGTGTAAGCGTAAAGATTTAGGTGTTGTTTGCATCTTATTCTCCCTTAAAAACAATTTGATTTCGGTATAAAACGGACAGTAATTCGCTGACGGATATATTATGTATTTGTGCAACGATTTGCGCCAACTTCGTAATATCTTCCGTTTTGCTTTGGTAGGGCGCGTCAGATTCCAGTAACATTTGTTGGAGCGGTACATCGGCAATAATTCGGGCATAATTTTTTTTGCGCAGAATTGCCGGATTAAGACCAACGTAAAATCCTTGACGAAAAATCTGTTTTCCCCATTGTAGGTTTCCGCGGTAAGAATGAAAGACCGTTCGTGGCGGTAATTTCTTCAAAATTCCGGCAAAAATATCGTCAGCGTGTACCGCATGGATAATCAGCGACCTTTTGTAATAATCGGCCAGTTCTATTTGCGGTAACAAAAATTTTTTTTGTGTTTCCGTATCGGTATTATTAAGTCTGTCAATTCCGCATTCGCCCACAAAGGCTTGCGGAAATTTTTGCAAAAAATTCTCCAGTTCGGTTAGTGTATCCGGCTTTATTTCGTTAATGTACCATGGATGAATACCGAAAGCCGGTGTGATATTCGGGTAGCTTTGCACTAAAACGGCAATTTTTTGCCAGTCTGTCG